>CAZWAN010000066.1:0-15482 GCA_964631875.1 uncultured Flavobacteriaceae bacterium | reverse complement strand
TCTTAACAGGATTATACAACAAAGAAGATTCAATTTTTTCTTTTTCAACAAAAGTTAATGTGCGATTTACACCATCAAAAATAATTAATACCACACTTGCGATCAATGCAACTTTTAACAAGCCAAAAACTGCTCCGAGTATTTTATTAACACCTCCTAAAAAAATGGAGTTGGCTAATTTGGTGAATAATTTTCCGGCCATTTCGATCAAAATTACCACAATGAAAAAAGTTCCCGCAAATGAAACAACCTGAATGACAGAGGGTGTCCAATCTGCAAAACCCTTTAAGACTCTTGCCAGGAAGTGTGAAAAATGCATGGAAACAAAAATACCAACTACCAAAGAGGCTAATGAAGTAACCTCCACAATAAACCCTTTAAAATAGCCTCTTATTAGGCCAAAAATCAGCAACGCAGCTAAAACTAAATCAATTAAATTCATAAACTTTCCATTAAATATTAATGACCTCTAATTCATTTTGCACATAAACCAGGATCTGATCTTGGACCTCATACCCAATTTTGCTCAGACAATCGGCATATTTTTGTATTTGAACCTCATGATTTTTATCTCTTTTACCGGTCTTATAATCAATAATAGAAACCCTGTTTCCATTAAAAAATAATCGATCCGGAATTAAAATTTCTTTATCACTATTCAATAACTCTCTTTCTGTGAATACTTTTTTTCCTATTGCAAAATAACATTTTAATTGCTCATTCTCTATGATTTGGAAAATTACTTTTCTCAAACTTTCTTCTTCCTCCATTGCAATAAGTCCCTGTTCCAAATAATTCTGCAGTACAGGCCCGACATCCTTTGCTGAAATTATTTTTGACATAATTTCGTGAAAAAGGTCACCGTAGAGTTGAGCTTCACTTTTTTCATTTTCGAACAAGTTTGGAGATGGCGCTATGGTAATGTCATGTGATTGCCAAGGTGTACTTATAAAAGAAGGCAATGTGTTTGGGCTGAGTGATTTTTTGTATATTTTATCAGTAAGTGCCTTATCACCAAATTCGTACACATTTTTATCATCATCCCAAAAATGCTTTTCCTTTAAAAATGCTTTTAAAAAATCTGATGATTTGGCAATATCTTCCTTCTTTGGTTTATCACATAAAATATACAACTGTTCAATCGCACGGGTATAAGCTACATAGGCCAAGTTAAAATTATCTAATTGTTCCTGTTCACGAAATAAAGTTTCCAGTTCTTGTCCTTTTTCACCAACTTGTTGTAATACAGAACCGTATCCCACATAAAAATGATCAAAATCTTCTGTATAAATGGTATTTTCCAATCTAAGCCATGTAGACTTTTTATCATTCCGATCCCTCATCTGAAGGTCATAGGGAACGATGACGATTCTAAATTCCAAACCTTTAGATTTATGAATGGTCATAACATTTACGGCGTCCTTATTTTCAGGAGCCACAACAGATAATTCGTCTTTTTTCAATTCCCAATAATCCAAAAAATTGATGACCGAGTGATCTTTTTTATTGCTAAACTGCAACACTTGATCGAGAAAAAACTGAAGGTAGGCATCAGAGGTTCTCGCGAGCGAAAAACTGCGAATAATTTGCTCTATTTTATCGTAAAAGGAGAGATTTAAACCAACAAAGTCACTATTTATTAGGCCATAAATTTCTAGTTTTCTATAAAATTCAGGACCATCAATAGAAATTAACTCTTTGATAAAGTGATGTTTATCCATTGTCAATTGCCAGTGGTCGAACAAAAAATAAAGTGCATTAAATTTTGCATGCTGGTCCTTTTCATTATTCAAATACTTCAAAAATTCAATGATAAAATCAATCTTCTTGTTGTTTTTCAAGAGCAAACTTTCTGCGCTGGAAACAGCAATTCCCTTTTTATTCAGATAATCAGAAATATTTATTGCCTGCTTATTTTTTGAAACTAAAATACAAATCTCATTAAGCTCAATTTCTCCCTGCAGTTCCCTGATGATCTTTTCTATTTGGATAGGAATAATGTCATCTCTTGCTTCAATATTTTCAATTTCTTCTAAAAACTCAATGCAAACATAACCGCCATCAGCTGCATTTACGAGTTGCTTATTGCCTGTTTCATAAAGATCTTGATGAATATCGTTGCTAAAATTTGCCGAAAGAAAGGTAAAAAAAGAGTTGTTAAACTGAATAACCTCATCAAAACTTCTGTAATTCCGTTCTAACTGATGAAGTGATTTTTGGACAGAAAAAGGATTTGAATTATTGCTTTGAATACCACTTGCAGTCCCTGAAAGATCTATAAATTGTTCAGGTTGTCCACCTCTCCAACGATAAATAGATTGCTTAGCATCACCAACCAGTAAAAGTCCCGAATTTCCTGATGCAAGAGCATTATCAATTAAAGGAATTAAATTGGACCATTGCATGCCGGAAGTATCCTGCATTTCATCAATAAAAAAATACTTAAACTTTTCACCTATTTTTTCATAAATAAATGCAGCAGGTTGCTCCCTTAAATGTGAACTGATCAAACGATTAAATTCTGACAAAAATTGAATGTTATTCTCCTTCTTAACAGTTTGTAAGGCCTTGTTAATCTCACTCAAAACAGCCAGAGGTGTAATGCTCTTCAATAAAAGTTGATTCAAATTTTGTTGTTGATAAAGGAGGCTGGCTTTGGTAAACAATTTTTCTAAAGTGGGTAAAACCTGATCAATGATTTCCGGCATTTTTTGATAAGCCCCTTTATTAACTGTTGTTTTATTTTGCACTCGGTTACTTACTGTTGCGTATTTATTGGTATTAATTCCTCGACAATCTACCGTTAGCTGTTCGAAAAATTTAGGGAGAATATTCTGGTAAAAAACACCCTGTTCAAAACCGTTTTGATGGATGATTTGTAATGCTTCCTCTCCAATTATTCTAAACTCCTCATTTAATTTTTTCTGATTTTGAAGGATTTTCTTTTTAAAAAAAACAAAGTCTTGTATGGATTTGTTTTCGAAATGAGCCAAGAACGGTTCATGATTTTCGTTATGACTTATTCTACCTATATCATTTAAACTAGCTGCTATATTCCATGATTTATCCTCCTCCACTTGATTAAGCGTATATTCTAAAATCAAATTTGTAATTTCTTCATTCTCCCCTACTTTTGAGATAACGGCATTTACCGCTTCATTTAACCAAATTTTCTGATCCAATTCCAATTCAAAATTGGTTGTGAGACCCAATTCAACAGCAAAAGACCGAATCAATCGATAAGTAAAAGTATCGATGGTCACAATATTGAATGCGGAATAATTTTCAATAATCTCCTTCAAAATGTTTTTTGCCCTCTTATTTAGCTCATCTTGAGGTAATTCCAACTCCAATTGCAAATCATTGCCTATGGCAGATTCTTTTTCTGACGCCATGCTCCGCAGAGTTACCAATACCCTTTCTTTCATTTCGGCTGCCGCTTTGTTGGTAAATGTTAAACATAAAATGGACTGAAAAGTTCTAGGATTAGGATTCGACAGCAAGATCCTTAAATATTCCTTTACGAGTGTATAGGTTTTTCCACTTCCGGCTGAGGCATTATAGACTTTAAAAAAGGAAGGGCTATACACAGGGCGAAATTTTGATTGGCAGATAAAATTAGGTAAATTTATTTTTTTGGTGATTAATTCACTTCAATTTAATGTGTAACTTTCATTCTTAAAATTTTCCAATTATGGATCAGGCTACTCAAACCATGATAGATAATCTTCAAAAAAACACAGGAAAAAGTCTTGAAGATTGGGTCAGAATTGTGCAAGCGCAAAAATTTACAAAACACGGAGAAATCATGAATTTTCTCAAAAAAGATCATGATTTTACGCATGGATTTGCCAATTTGGTAGCCCATAAGGCAAGAAGCAGTGATGCAGGATCTCAAGATACCACTGATCTCATTACCAAACAATACAAGGGCAAAGAACAATTTTATCCACTCTACCAAGAATTGGTTATAGCCATAAACAAATTTGGCGGGGATGTAGAAGTTGCACCTAAAAATAGTTACGTTAGTTTGAGGCGTAAGAAACAATTTGCTATGCTTATACCTGCCACAAAAACACGCTTTGAAATTGGCCTGAATTTAAAAAATGTAGTTCCTGATGATATTTTAAAAGAAATTAGTAAAAAAAATGCCATGTGTTCTTATCAAATAGAATTAAAACCAGCCGAAAAATTAAGCAACACGATGTTACATTGGATAAAAAAAGCATACGAACAAGCAGGTTAGTTAATAGTTTATGAGTAAAAGAAATAGAAAAAGAAAAAATCCTAGTCAAAGACAATTTGTTGGTCGAAATTTTGATGTTGTACCCGAGCTTCAACTTTTTAAATACAGAAAAGAAGATTATTTAGAAATCACTAGTTTAAAACACCCTGATGAGCTCAAAAATTTTCTTGAACCTGAATATCGCTACTGGTTAAATTTAAATGGAATTCAAGAAATTGATTTGGTCAAAGCAGTGTGCGACAAATTAAATATGCACAACCTCATTATCGATAGTATTTTAGATTTTGCTCAGGTTTCAAAATTTCAGGAATTTGAGAACAATTATTATTTTTCTATTTCCTCTCTTTTGTCAAATAATAATGTAGAGCTGGAGTATGAGCAAATTAGTTTCGTGTTAGGGGAAGACTATTTAGTGACCTTCCAAGAAAAAGTAGGCGATCATTTTAATCATATCCGAGAAAGACTGCGCGAAGGATTAGGTATTATTCGAGAAAGGAGTTGTGATTATCTGCTTTGTCTGCTGCTGGAAGCTATTTTAGACGATTACCAAAAAAACATAGAAAAATTAGAAATAAGCGAATCGGAAATCAATTCTTTTGATTTGGAACTAGACCCCTCTCCAAATATATTAAGAGCGATAGAAACTCATAAAGTAAAAGTGGATCAAATTAAACGCGCTCTGATTTCATTGCGCGAAATTTTCTTAAAAATAGAAAGGGAGAAACCCAAACTGATTCAGCCAAAACATATGAAATACTATGTAGAATTAAAAGATTTTTCTATTTCATTGATCGACATTTGCGACCGACTAACTTCCAGATTAGAATCTGCCTCAAATTTATTTTTTTCTATTCAAAGTCACCGGATGAATCAGGTAATGAAAATTCTTACCGTGGTTTCTTCTATATTTATTCCCCTATCCTTTTTGGTGGGTGTTTACGGAATGAATTTTGAGAATATGCCCGAACTGGAATGGCGTTGGGGTTATTTTGTATTGATCGGTGTGATGCTTTCACTCATCATAACAATGATTGTTTATTTCAGAAAGAAAAAATGGATCTGAGCGTAAATATTTAGATGAATAATTTCAATCAAAGCCATTAGCGAAAAATAAATTATCTAATTTTACTCATTCAATTCCAAAAAAGTGAAGGCCATAAGACAATTTCTTGAATTTGAATTACTGCATATAGGCGAGTATAGCATCCGTGTCTATTCTTTGGTTTCCATTCTGTTTATTTTTCTCCTCACCAAATTTATTTTATGGGTCATTCAAAAGGCTCTGTACAGAAAGGAGAAATTAAACTCCCATGAAAAAGGTAATCTTTATGCTCTTTATCAAATCATAAAATATGTTGTTTGGGTTATTTCGATTGCTTTCATGTTTGAAACGATCGGATTAAAAATTACAGTACTTCTAGCAGGTTCTGCTGCCCTTTTAGTTGGAGTGGGTTTAGGATTGCAACAGACCTTTAACGACATGATTTCGGGTATTATATTGCTGTCAGAGAGATCTATAAAGGTTGGAGACATTCTGACTATTGATGACGATATTGTAAAAATTGAAGAAATTGGTTTTCGCACCTCTAAAGGTCAGAACAGAGATGAAATTTCGATCATTATACCTAATTCTTCAATAACAACAAGTAAAGTGATCAATTGGAGTCATCAAACCAAAAGAACCCGCTTTAAAATTGATGTTGGTGTGGCTTATGGAAGTGATGTAGATTTAGTTATGAGTATTTTGAGAGAATGTGCCGAGGCTCATCCGGAAGTTAGAAAAAATGAATTGATCGATGTTCGATTTGTGAATTTTGGAAACTCGTCATTAGATTTTCAATTACTTTTCTTTAGTGAAAATATTTTTAGAATTGAAAAAGTAAAAAGTGATATCAGAAAGATAATCAATAAAAAATTTTTAGAACATCATATAGAAATCCCCTTTCAACAGATGGATTTACATCTTAAAACAAACAAAACTAACCTTTAAAAAAAATACTTGAGTCGATCCGCGTTTTTAACTTAAAAATTAGACACAGTGAATATTCGGGATTCCGTAAAATCATCGAGCAATAAAGTTTCCGCAGAAGCTTTAGCATTAAGTGAGTTTGTAAAAGACCTGAGCAAATCTTTGGTTGATAGATTAGAGTCTTTTGAAGATATTATTAATTTGGAAGTAGGCGATACCGGGCTAAATAGATCAAGAGCCATTGAAAGGGAGTTTAATTTCAGACAATTTTATATCAAATACGAAGGTGATAATCCAACAGGAACACAAAAAGACAGAATTGCTTTTGCTCAGATATATGATGCACTGAGAAGAGGTTTTGATACGGTCACATTGGCCACTTGCGGAAACTACGGAGTAGCTATGGCACTCGCAGCCAAACTGGCCGGTATAAAATGTATCATTTATATTCCTGAAACTTATCATACTGAACGAATCGAAGAAATGACAAGTTTAGATGCAGAAATAATACGTTGTGAGGGAAGTTATGAAGACGCAGTAGTAAAAAGTAGCCTGGTGGCTGCTGAAAAGGAATGGTACGATGCCAATCCCGGAGGAAGCAATACACCTCTCCAGATTCAGAGTTATGCACAAATTGCCTACGAACTGTACGAAGATCTTGGCGATGCACCAAAGTATTGTGCTGTACCTGTATCCAATGGAACCTTGATTGCCGGAGTATACAGAGGATTTGTGAGTTTGTACAAAAGAGGAAGAACCTCAATTATACCAAAAATGATTGCAGCCTCTTCTACCCAGAAAAATCCAATCATTCAATCCTTTAACCAGGGTTTAACTCATTGTATCGATCTGGATCCAAAAGCCATCAAAGAAACAAAATACAACGAACCCTTAATCAATTGGCACAGTTTTGATGGTGATGAAGCTCTTTTTGCGATCCGTGAATCTGAAGGAAGAGCCTTTAATATATCAGATAAAAATATGAAAGAAATGAGTTCATTCTTATTAAAAAAAGAAGGGTATAAAATATTACCTGCTTCTACAGCCGGACTTATTGGGATGCTAAAACTACACGAAAAAGAGACTTTAGATCCAGGAAAAATTGTAGCCATTTTAACCGCAAAAAATTAATTTATTTTCACAATATACCATGAAAAAAGATAGTATAGACGGACAAGCCATTGTGTTTTGTCAGAATGCCTTTAACACCCCAGAAGGAAAAACCGCACATGGTTTGGTGCGATTTACTGAGCGATATGAGGTTATAGCTGTAATAGATTCGAAATACACGGGAAAAGATGCAGGCGAAGTTTTAGATGGAAAAAAGAAAAATATACCCATTTATTCAGATTTTACCTCGGCGTATGAAGAACTGATCCAAAAAGGTAAAAACCCATTGAATTTTGTTGTAGGTCTCGCTCCCGATGGAGGTAGATTGCCCAAAACCTATAAATCAGAAATCAAACTTGCATTGCAGAAAGGCTTAAATGTAGATTCCGGGTTACATGATTTTCTGAGTAAAGACGAAGAATTAATGAGCGTAGCAAAAGAATATGGTTGTAGGGTACGTGATATACGCAAAACGCCGGATAGAGATGATTTGCACTTTTTTACAGGAGATATTGAAAAGGTCAAATGTTTAAAATTAGCGGTATTAGGAACAGATTCTGCCATCGGCAAACGAACCACTTCCTGGTTGCTAGTGCATGGTTTTAGAGACCTGGGATTAAAGGCTGAAATGATTGGTACGGGACAAACGGCTTGGTTGCAGGGTGCAAAATATTCAATGGTGATGGACAGTTGTATTAATGATTTTGTTTCCGGAGAAATAGAACATGCTGTGGTGTCTGCCTGGAAAGAGGTAAAACCAGATGTAATAGTTATTGAAGGGCAAGGCAGTTTGATGAATCCTGCATATCCTGGAGGTTTTGAAATTCTAGCTGCCGGAAGACCGGATTACATCATTTTACAGCATGCCCCTAAAAGACTTGAATACGATGGTTTTCCAGGTTATAAATTACACGATATCCAAGAACAAATTCATGCATTGCAGGTAATATCAGGCAAACAAGTCATTGCCATTACATTAAATCATGAGGGAATGGAAAAATCTGAAATCAAAGAAGCCTGTCAAAAACTTATGGAGGAAACCGGTTTGCCTTGCTTTGATGTTTTAGAATACGGGGCAAAAGAATTGGTAACCTTTCTCAAGTCAAAAATTAAAAAGGACTAAATCATCCATATGAAAATAACAAATGTCCGTTTCGAACATCATTCTTTAGTGCTGAAAAATCCATATACCATTGCTTATGAAACCATAAAGAATGCGAGTAACTTCTTTTTACAGATCGAAACTGACGGAAGAATTGTAGGACTTGGTTGCGCCGCTCCGGATAAGGAAGTTACTGGTGAAAGTCCTGAGGAAACGACAGCGGTAATTCAAAGAGTAATTATTCCTTTTTTACAGGGTAAAAACCCATTGAATTATGTTCAAATTCTCACCGAACTGAAAATTCTTCTTCCCAAAAGTCCATCTGTTCTGGCCATGGTAGATATGGCTTTGTTCGATATTTTTGCTAAAAAAGCAGAGGTTCCCTTATATCAATTTCTGGGGGGGTTTAGACATGAAATTGCGACAAGTATAACGGTGGGTATTTTGCCTTTAACGGAAACACTTTATGAGGTCAAAGAATTTGTTGATCAAGGTTTTTATATCATAAAAATAAAAGGCGGACTTAATGTAGAGGAAGATATCGCTAGAGTCAATGAAGTTCATCAAAAATATCCTAAACTAATATTACGTTTTGACGGAAATCAGGGATACAATAAAAAGGAAACCATCAAATTTGTAGAGGAAACGAAAAACGTTGGTATCGAAATTTTAGAACAACCCACAAGAACACATAAACGGAAAAAGTTAGCGAAGATCACAAGGGAAGTAGATATTCCGGTTATGGCAGATGAAAGTATAAAATCATTGGCAGACGCATTTCATTTAGCGAAAAATAGCATCATTAACATGATCAATATCAAATTGATGAAAGTGGGTGGTATTCAAGAAGCTAAACATATCAATTCTGTTGCGAAATCTGGAAAAATAGAGGTCATGGTAGGTTGTCTCGACGAAAGTGCTTTGGGAATATCTGCCGGTTTACATTTCGCCTTAAGTAGACCCAATATTGAGTACGCAGACCTCGATGGCCATCTAGACTTTATAAACGATCCCGTCAAAAATATTTTTATCCTTGAAAAAGGTATTTTAAGGCCTAATATTGAGTATGGTTTAGGCCTAAAATCGTTTTAATCCTAATATTGTTTTTTTTTCTTAAATTGCGTATATCATAATATCTGTTATATAAATAGTTTATTTAACCTATTGATTACTTCCGTTTTTTAGTCTTCTATCAATAAAATATACTCCCATGCTTAAAAATACTCCTCTGACATTTATTTTTTTCATAGTCTTTTTCATGACCATCCATATTTATGGCCAAAAAACCATGCTGTTAAATGAAAATTTAAAAAATAACAGCCAGGAATTTCCCATTAAGCGCAAAGGCATAAGCAATATTCTTAAAATAAAATTTGGTCCTTATAGCACAGATAAAGTCAAAATGGGTATTTCAACTGCCCAATCCGGTAATTTGTTTAAAAGCGATGTAAAAACTTCTTCAAAAAACAACTATAGTTACTCGTTCATCGAAGAAGGGGGGAATACGATCGATGCTCAAGTTAGTGAAAAGGGCGAATTAGAACTAGATGATAAAAAATCCTTTTTTTATCGATTGGTAACTAATGTTGACATCCAAGTTAACGATAACATTAATGTCTATATTGGTGAAATTCCCAGCTACGAAATAGTTAAAAATTTGCACCAGACAATAGCCAATTTTAAAAGTACAAATGAAAATGAAGCATGGCAATGTATCATCGTTACACCTATGGATACGAACGTAGAAGATTATTATTTTGGCGGACTTATTTCTTACGACAATAGCGAGATTTCTATTTTGGAAGTAAGTAAAAATGAAAATAATGAAACCTACAGTGTTTTAGGTATTTCATTTCCAATTTTATATGGATATGAATTTTTTCAAAATGGAAAAATTATAGCTGCCCTGCAAAATTATCCTTTGAACAAACAAAAAGTTTGGCTGCATAATGATCTTGACGAAAAGTCAAAATTGGTTATCGCATCTATTGTTCCCGTTCTGATCAATACCAATATAAATAATATGTCGGCGATGGACTAATCAATGCCTTCCTGCCTATACAAGGCTAGATTCATGCATTAAATGGCTTTAATTGAAAATCATTATTAGGGGATTGATTGAAATTTTTCCGTAAATTTAGGGTTCAATGCACTAAATCCTAAACTTATGTCAACTATTAAAGGTTATGCGGCTCAAGAAGCCGGAGGAAAACTATCTCCCATTCAATATGAATTACCAGAGTTAAAACAGGAAGAAGTAGAAATAGAAGTTCACTATTGTGGCATTTGCCATTCAGATCTAAGTATGCTCAATAATGAATGGGGCATGACACAATATCCTTTTGTTCCCGGGCATGAAATTGTTGGTAAAGTCATTGCTTTAGGAAAGAATACCAAGAACCTGAAAGTGGGAGATCTGGTAGGCTTAGGTTGGCTGGCCGAATCTTGTATGCATTGCGATGAATGCATGACAGGTGATAATCATTTATGCTCAAATGGTCAGGGTACCATCGTAGGACGCCATGGTGGATTTGCTGAAAAAGTAAGATGCCATTGGTCCTGGGCAATTCCATTACCAAAGGGCATTGACCTGAGTAAAACAGGACCTCTATTATGCGGAGGGATTACGGTATTTAACCCTATTTTAATTGCTGATGTTAAACCGACGGACAGAGTAGGTGTTATCGGTATTGGAGGTTTAGGACATATGGCACTCAAATTTTTGAACAAATGGGGTTGTGAAGTAATTGCCTTTAGTTCTAATCCTGACAAAAAGAAAGAAATCCTGAAAATGGGTGCGCATGATGTGATCAATTCTCGCGACACTGAGGAAATGAAAAAAATAACCGGTACACTGGATTTTATTTTAAATACTACCAACGTAACTTTAGACTGGTCTGAATATTTAAATGTATTGAGACCAAAAGGAAGATTTCATAATGTAGGTGCCGTTTTAGAACCTTTACAAATCCCTGCTTTTAGTTTGCTCATGGGTCAAAAAACTGTTGGAGGAAGTCCTATTGGTAGTCCGGCTTTAACAAAAACCATGTTAGAATTTTGCATGAGACATGAAATTTATCCCATTACAGAAGAATACCCCATCGCCAAAGTAAATGAAGCTTTAGAACATCTGGAGTCAGGAAAAGCGAGGTATCGAATTGTTTTAAAGGTTAAAGATTAAAACAGTCGCCAAATTTGAGCGACCAAAAAAGTAACGATCAGTCCTAAAAATACAGGTAACAAAGTAGCCAGGAGCGTCCATTTATAGCTCTTGGTTTCTTTGTATATGGTGTATATAGTTGTGCTACAAGGATTATGTAACAAACTAAATAACATCAAATTTACAGCCGTTAATAATGTCCAGCCACCCGCTCTTAATAAATTGCCGGTTTCACTGGCAGAATCTAATTCGAACATCACACCTGCTCCTTCCCCCGCATTTATACCGGTCACTAATACAGTAAGCATCAAGATAGTTGGAATCACAATTTCATTCGCCGGAATCGCAACAATGTAGGCTAACAAAATCACCCCGTTTAAACCAATCAACCAGCCAAATCCGTCTAATGAATTGATGATCCAGGCTGCTAAACTTTGGTCTCCAAAAGGTATATTTGAGATTAACCAAATCACTGCTCCGGCCGGAGCGGCAAAAACAATGGCTCGCCATAACACAATGATCGTTCTATCGATCAACGATGTGTAAATGGTCTTCCAAAAACGCGGTGGTCTGTAAGGTGGAAGTTCTAAGTTGAAAGTAGACACTTCTCCTTTTAAAACTGTTCTCGACAATAAATACGAGCTAAAGAACATAAAGAAAATTCCCAGAATAGCAATTCCGATCACTGCGCCCACAGAGGCTAATCCGGATAAATAAGAGGGCACAATGGCTCCAATAAAAATTGTCGCAATCAAGATCTGGGTTGGCCATCTTCCATTGCATAAAGAAAAATTATTGGTAATGATAGCAATCAGCCTTTCGCGCGGACTATCAATGATTCTGGTAGCCACAACCCCGGCAGCATTGCAGCCAAAACCCATACTCATGGTCAAGGCTTGTTTGCCATGTGCACCTGACTTTTTAAAGAAATAATCCATATTGAACGCCACTCTTGGCAAATAGCCAAAATCTTCCAGGAGCGTAAAAAGTGGAAAGAAAATAGCCATAGGAGGTAACATCACCGAAACGACCCACGCCACTGACAAATAAACCCCATCGATCAAGAAGCCGCTTAACCACCAAGGTATCCCAACGTTATTCGCTCCATTTTTAAGAAAAGGATGAATTTTATCTAAGAATAAATCAGCCAGCAATGCTGAAGGGTAATTTGCACCGACAATAGTTAGCCATAAAACAACGGCAAGTATGAGAAACATGAGCGGAAAACCCCATCTTTTACTTGTAATGATCCTGTCTAACTTGGCATCAAAAGTCAGGTTTTTATTTTTGTTGGGATAATTTACCGCTATACTGGCAATCTTCGAAGCATCGGCATAAATACCCTCTGCCAGATCATCGTGAAAATCTTCTCCGATCTTCCAACGCAATTCCTTTGCAAGATTAATAATTTGATCTGTATTCTTCTCTGACATATAAAATCTCTTTAAACAAATTCGCCTGTTTGTAAAGCATTAATAATGTGCTGATCTCCTTCAAGCAACCTAAAGGCCAACCATCGAACATTTGGCAGATTTGGATACTGTTTTATGATTTCCTGAGATAATTGATCAACGGCCAATTTAATCTTTGGAGGTACATTTTCAATTCTGTGCGGGCGACACACAATCGTTCCCATAGCTACTTCATAAATGGTTTGAATTAAATCATTAACTCCCAAATTAAATCTGGCGCTCGTTGGGACTACAGGAATTCCCAAACTTCTAGAAAGTGACCTTTGGTCTATTTCAATTTTGTTTCTTTCGGCCTCATCAATCAAATTTAAGCAAAGTACTGCCCTATCTGTAATTTCTAGAATCTGTAAAACCAAATTGAGATTGCGCTCTAACCTACTCGCATCAACTACAATAACTGTCACACTTGGTTTACCGAAAAGGATAAAATTCCTCGCAACTTCTTCATCTTCAGAAGTTGACAACAAAGAATAGGTACCCGGGAGATCAACCAATTTAAATTTTTTTTCCTCATACATAAAACCGCCCTCTGCCCGAGTTACGGTTTTTCCGGGCCAATTTCCGGTATGCTGTCTCAAACCGGTTAAGGCATTAAACACTGTGCTTTTTCCAGTATTCGGATTACCCGCCAAGGCAATGACAAAATCGCTCTCTTCAGTATTCACTCCCATTCTTTTTAATCCTTTTGGATTAAAATGTCCGCAAGTTTCACAAGCTGATGATACTTTTTTTTCCATTTCAGATTTTCTTAATAAGAATTTTTGAAGCCTGATCATCACGAAGGGCGATTGAGGTTCCTTTAATTAGATAGGCTCTCGGATTTTGAAGAGGACCGGGAAGATCTACTTCAATGGTTGCTCCTTTAACAAACCCTAAATCCAACAGCCTTCGCCTGCTTTCTCCCCTGCTCTCCTTAGATATTCCCAAAATTTCTGCCTTTTCGTTTTCCTTTAAATTATTCAACCTATGAGCATCTTGGTCTATTTCAAACTCAGATTCTAGTGGAGCAACTGTAATATTTGCGGCCACAACAGGAGCTAAAACATACTCCTCACCTTCCGCATAAAATACTACCCTTTTCGGGTTGGTTTCCAGGACCCTGATTTGAGATCCATGATGAATGTTCTCTGCCAAAATCTGTTTATAGATCACTTCAGGTTCATCTTCTATATGAGTAATCCTTCCAACAAAATGAACGGGTAATTTAGATAGATTTACACCTTGAATCGGACTTATCTTGCCGGTTTCAGAAGGAATGGGATCTCCATGTGGATCATATAGTGGATAGCCCAGTTCAAGTGATAATCTGTCTGTTTCTTTTGCATTTAATAAATGCTCCATCGTTTCTGCCCTGTCGTGCCATTCTTTCTTGTCATACCCTGTCTTTTCGGCCAAATACTTTTCATACAAACGATGCACCCTGACAATTTTTAAGGAATAACTTCTGCCGTCATCCGTAAGCTTTACAATTTCCCCATCCAGCACTAACAACCCGCTATCAGTCATGTCTTCTATTGCCTCGACAATGATTTTATCTTTCAATTTTAAGGCACCCGATAAACTTGCTATACTGCCTCTTTTTCCTGAATTTTCAAAATGATAGAGTTGTTTTAAAATGTCCTCCTTCACCGTTTTTTCCTGAAGCTCCGTATTTTTATTAATTACCCAATACCATCCTAAACCCGGCCTGAACAATAAAAAAAGAAATAAAAAGCCAAGAAAGAAAACAAGAAGCGCTATGAAGGGATCATAAGTCATCATTGCGTTTTTTTAAGGTAAATATTTTCTGCAACCGACTCAGAAACAGATAGTTTTTTATTTCCAAGCTTAATTTGAACCGAATTATCGAAGGGTTCCTTATCAATGATTTCGACCTCATCACCTAAGGCCAAGTTTATTCTGTCTAAATATTGTAAAAACATTTCTGACGTATCTTTTACTTGATCCAAAATTCCTGTATCCCCAATATTGAGTTCCAATAAATTAATGGAATCGCGTTCAATGACATTACCGTTCTTATCAGGAATAGGGTCGCCATGAGGGTCAAACTTCGGATATTCTAGAAATTTTTCCAATTTCTCCACTAAAGTCTCTGAGTCTATATGCTCGAGTTGTTCGGCTATAGCATGAACTTCATCCCAATTGTACTTGAGCTTATCAACCAAAAAATATTCCCACAACCTGTGTTTCCTAACAACCTTTAAAGCCGCTTTCTTGCCTTTCTCTGTTAAAAAAACCCCTTGGTACTTTTCGTAAACCACTAAATTTTTACTCGCTAACTTTTTTAGCATATCTGTAACAGATGAGGCTTTAGTCTGAATCTTTGAAGAGATTAAATTGGTATTTATTTTACTTCCATAATCTCTTTGAAGGCTATAAATTGTTTTAAGATAATTCTCCTCTGCAGCTGAATACACAATATA
>CAZWAN010000065.1:0-15895 GCA_964631875.1 uncultured Flavobacteriaceae bacterium | reverse complement strand
TATAATTGAATGATTAATATGAGTACTTCTGATTGAATTTTCAACCAGAATACCCGCAATTTTTTTATTACCTGTCAAAATGTCGTTTGGCCATTTAATCTTTAGTTCTCGACTAATGTTTCTTTGTAGTGCAGAAATCAAGCCCAGTGAAATACTCATATTCAAAAAAAAGTGATCCTCAGCATGAAGGTTGTCAAATTTTTTAAACACACTAAACAACAGGTTTTTACCTTTTTTTGAGTGCCAAAAGCTTTCTCTTTGTCCACGTCCGCTTTCCTGAAAATCTGTTGAAATTACAGTGAAGTCTTCAAGATGCTCAGCCAATGCATATTCCTTTAAAAGGGTATTGGTAGAATTTGTGGCACTAACTTTGAGAAGCTTCATGTAGATTGCAATTGTATTTAACTAAAATGACAAAAATGTAATACATTTGCAAATAATTATCAAAAATAGTGAATGACGAAAAAAATAGTAAATCCTGACATACTAATTACCGAAATAATTAAAGGAATTGAAGAAGTAAAAGGACAAAATATTACCCTGCTCGATTTAAGAAATATTGAAAATACCGTTTGTGATTATTTTATTATTTGCGACGGAACATCAAACACTCAGGTAAGTGCAATTTCTGGATCAATTCAAAAATCTGTAAGTAAAAAAATTAAGGAAAAGCCTTGGCATATTGAAGGTGAATCAAATGCAGAATGGATTTTGATGGATTATGTAAATGTTGTAGTTCACATATTCCAAAAGAGTACGAGGGAGTATTATAACCTTGAGGAATTGTGGGGAGATGCTAAAATTACAAACTTCACGGAAGTGAAATAAGCATGATAAATGAGCAAAGAAAATAAAAAACCAGAAAAAAAAGATAATAACAACCCACTGAAGCAATTCAACTTTAAGTTCAATTTTTATTGGATCTACGGTGTTATTTTCGCGCTGATATTGGGCTATCAATTTCTGAATAGTGCCGATATGGTGAATTCAAAACTTACTGAAAATGAGTTCGATGAGATATTAAATGACAATGATTTGAGTAAAATCGTTATTGTAAATGGCGATTATGCACAATTATTTTTAAAGAGTGAAGCTTTAGATAAAGAAAAGCATTCGAAGTATAAAAATCCTTCTATTTTTAATGCTTCAAGTCCAACATATACCTATGACTTTGGAGATCTTCAGAATTTTGAAAATAAGCTTAATCGAGCCAAGGAAGAAAACAGTCTCGATTTTGACAAAGATAATATTACTCAAACGAGCTTTTTTGATACTTTTTTAGTGTGGCTGCCTTTTATTTTCATCATTGCCCTATGGATATTTTTTATGAAAAGGATGTCCGGTTCAGGTGGTGGTGGTGGACCCGGAGGTCAGATTTTCAATATCGGAAAATCAAGAGCCAAAGTATTCGATCAAAATACCAAAGTAAGAACTACCTTTAAAGATGTGGCCGGTCTAGAGGGAGCAAAAGAAGAAATTCAAGAAATAGTTGAGTTTCTTAAAAGCCCTGATAAGTTTACAAAATTAGGTGGAAAAATTCCAAAAGGGGCTTTATTAGTAGGACCTCCCGGAACGGGAAAAACTTTATTAGCCAAGGCTGTAGCGGGTGAAGCTGACGTTCCTTTTTTCTCTTTATCCGGATCAGATTTCGTTGAAATGTTTGTTGGTGTAGGCGCTTCAAGGGTAAGAGATCTGTTTAAGCAAGCTCAAACAAAATCACCATCAATCATTTTTATTGATGAAATTGATGCCATCGGACGAGCCAGAGGGAAAAATAACATAACTGGTGGAAATGATGAAAGAGAGAATACCCTCAACCAGCTGTTAACTGAAATGGATGGATTTGGAACAGATACAAATGTGATCGTTTTGGCAGCAACTAACCGAGCTGACATTCTGGATAAAGCCTTGATGAGAGCCGGAAGATTTGACCGCCAAATTTATGTTGATTTACCGGATAAAAATGAAAGGTTTGAAATATTCAAGGTTCATGTAAAACCTTTAAAGTTAGATAAGGACGTTGATATTGAGTTTCTCTCTAAGCAAACTCCGGGTTTTTCCGGTGCTGATATTGCCAATGTCTGTAACGAGGCCGCTTTGGTAGCTGCAAGAAAAGACCATAAAGCGGTACATCACCAGGATTTTCTTGATGCAGTAGACCGTATTGTTGGAGGATTGGAGAAAAAGAATAAAATAATCACAAATAAAGAAAAAAGAACCATTGCTTATCATGAAGCGGGTCATGCCACAGTAAGCTGGATGCTTGAACACGCTGCTCCTTTGGTAAAAGTGACTATCGTACCTCGTGGAAAATCTTTAGGTGCAGCTTGGTATTTACCGGAAGAGCGACAAATTGTACAAACAGACCAAATGTTAGACGAAATGTGTGCTACTTTGGGAGGGAGAGCTGCAGAAAAAATAATGTTCGACAAGATTTCTACGGGCGCATTAAATGATTTAGAAAAGGTCACCAGACAAGCAAAAGCAATTGTGACCGTTTATGGATTAAATGATAAAATAGGAAATATAACTTACTATGATTCCAGCGGTCAAAGTGATTATACCTTTAACAACCCTTATAGCGAAAAAACAGCTCAAGTGATCGATGAAGAGATTTCCAGAATTATTGAAGAACAATATCAAAGGGCGATCAGAATTTTGACAGAACACAAAACTGAGTTAACTGTTTTAGCGGAATTACTCATGGAAAAAGAGGTGATTTTTGAAGACGATTTGAAGCGTATCTTTGGGGGAAGACCTTTTGCCATTGAGGAAGAGCACTTAGTGAGTAATCATGCCAGTGTTGAAGAAAAAGAAACAGATGAAAAAAGTGAAAGCGAGAGTGAAATTTCAACAGAAAACATTAAATAATCATTTGTTTTTGTAAATTTGGGTATTTCCGTTGTCAATGAATCTATTTAAGAAGTTTTTCCAACTAAAAAAAGTTCCCACAGATCCTGAGAAAGAAGAACTTTCTAATAGTGATCTTTCAACTGATGAATTATTCGTAAAAAAATTTATTCAAAAGGGCGGAAAGTTCTTGTATTGCAACAGTGAAAAGGAAGTTGAAGAACACTTGTTGAAAATATTGTCTGAAAACGAATGGAATAATGTTGTTTGTTTTGACGAACAACTAAATAAAATACTCTCAGGTATTAATAGTGCTAAGACTGCAAAAATACTATTAAATCTTCCCTTTTTTGCGAAATGTGAAGCGCTCGTGGCCGAAGATGGTTCCATTATGTTTTCTTCAGAGCAATTAGGAGACAATAAACTTAAGGATTTACCAAGCGATTTCATCATTTATGGTAAAACTAGCCAATTGGTGAAAACTATAAGTGACGGTGTTATGGGTGTTCGAATGAGAGCGACTAAAAATAAACCCACCATTGTTAGTTCAGTTAAAGATTATCTCCCCAATAAATCTGAAGTTGATTTTTTAACTTATGGCAATACTAATTCTAAAACACTATATTTATTGTTGTTAGAAGACCTATAGCGCCATGAACAACTTTACTTTACGACTTATTTTTGGTTTATTATATGCCTTATTAATTATTGGCAGCACTTTAGGAGGTCATTATTTTTTATACCCTTTGTTTCTGGTTTTCATGCTCTTATGCATCTTTGAATTTTCAAAATTAATTGACCTAAAAAGTGGATATCCCTTGGTACTGGCGATAACTTTTTTTTCGGCTGCCATAATTACAAATGAAGAAGAAATACTTGACAACCAAGTACTTATTCATAAGATACTTGTTGCTCTTTTTGGTTTTGCACTGTTTTTCACATTTATATCGGCCTTAATTTCATCGAGAAGAATAGCAATTCAGTATTTAGGAAAAATATTTTTGGTACTCGTTTATATTATTATTCCTTTTTCGCTTTTTGTAAAAATACCTTTTATAAATACAACTAGCACTTATGACCCTTATGTCGTTATTGGCATTTTTGCACTGATTTGGAGTAATGATGTCTTTGCTTATTTAATCGGTAAGAATTTTGGAAAGCATAAGTTAATTGAAAGAGTCTCTCCCAATAAAACCATCGAAGGGTTCATTGGTGGATTTGTATTTACTTATATTACGGGTTATTTTATTAGCATTTATTGTGACTCCTTGTTGTCATATCAATGGCTTGCTATCGCTATCATAGTAAGTGTCTTTGGCGTTTTAGGCGATTTAATTGAATCGATGTTCAAAAGGCAGGCAGGTGTAAAGGACAGTAGCAATTTAATTCCCGGGCATGGTGGCTTTTTAGATCGATTGGATAGTATTATATTTGCTACACCGTTTATATTTGTTTATTTATATCTAACTGCATAAATGTTTCATAAAGAGGGTTATAAAATTATACTGATAGCCTCGTTGATTCTAGTATCAATGATGTTGATCGTTGACCATTTTGTCACGGTCTGGTGGTTGCAAAAAATATTGATGATAGGCTTTTTAGTGCTGTATCTTTTGGTGCTCAATTTTTTCAGAAATCCAAAACGAGTAACCGTCTTAAATGATAAAGATATTATTGCTCCTGTAGACGGAAAAGTTGTGGTTGTGGAGGAAGTTGTTGAAAATGAATATTTCAAAGACAAGAGAAGGCAAATTTCAATTTTTATGTCACCTTTAAATGTACATGTGACACGATATCCCATAAGTGGTGAAGTATTATACAGTAAATATCATCCCGGCAAATATCTTGTTGCTTGGCATCCAAAATCATCGGAAGAGAATGAAAGAACTACAATAGTAGTTGAAAATAATACTGTTGGACCTATTCTTTACAGACAAATAGCGGGGGCTGTTGCGCGAAGGATTGTGAATTATGCAAAAGTCAATCAGCAAGTTGTTCAAGGCCAAGATGCCGGATTTATTAAGTTTGGATCCAGAATCGATATATTTATTCCGGTTGATATGAAAGTCCATGTTTCCTTGGATCAAAAAGCAAAAGGAGGTAAAACAGTCATTGCTTCAGTTAAATGAAAGAATTAGATATAAAATTTAAAAAAGCATTTGAAATTGCCTCAGGTATGAAGGAAAAGTTACCTCCTGATGTAATGCTCCAATTCTACGCTTACTACAAACAAGCTACTGTTGATACGCCATTTTATTCTCCTTCCGGAGAAGACGAAGTGCGAAATGCCTTTAAATTAAATGCCTGGTTTCAAGTTAACCATTTGAGTCCGGATGAGGCAAAAGAAAAATACATCGAACTAGTAGAAAAATACAATAATCTAAAACTATAAATCAAAATGAGAAAAAGAATTATTCACTTGTTATTAATAGGTGTGTTTTTTGCATCTTTTTCATGTAAAAAAGCTGTTTCTGAGGATGTAAAAGAAGATAAAACTCCTTCTTATGCAGTATCATCAGATAGTATAAGTCTGGAATGGACAGCTTATAAAACAACAGCAAAGGTGCCCGTTAAAGGTACTTTTACAAAGATAGAATTAAAAAACACTCCTTCTGGAAATAGCCCCGAAACAGCTGTGGCCAACATTGAATTTAGCATTCCAATTGAGAGCATATTTACAAAAGACACGATCAGAGATGGCAAATTGAAAAAATTCTTTTTCGGAAATATGTTAGGAACATCAAGTATTAGTGGGAAAACTTCTTTGAATGAAAATGGGGTTGGCGAAGCTACGATCTCAATGAATGGCGTAGAAAAAACAGTTCCAGTTTCTTATACCACTAATGGAAATGAGGTCGAAATTAAAGCAAATCTGGATTTGGACAATTGGCAGGCTCAAATGGCTTTAGCGGCCTTGACCGAGGCTTGTTATGAATTGCACAAAGGTACCGACGGAATTAGTAAAACATGGAATACAGTTGATGTTATTGTGAAAGTATCGACTCAATTACAACCTTAAAAAAATATCTTCCTATAAAGAAAAAGCGAGGCAAAAACCTATCTTTTTTTTAAAAAACTTGGTAAAATTAACAAACCTTACTTTTTCAAATTTTCAATACTTTCTTCTAAAACCTTGATCTTCGCCAAAGCATCCGCTTCCTTATTTCTTTCATTCAAAATCACCTCCTCGGGGGCTCCCGACATAAATCTTTCATTCTTTAACTTACTTTGAACAGATTTTAAGAAACCTTGGGTGTATGTCAATTCTTTATTAAGTTTTTCAATTTCAACCTCTACGTCTAATTGATCTGAAAGTGGCAGAAAATATTCATTACTTTTAACCCTGAAAGAAATTGCTCCTTCCATTTTTTCTTGAATATATTCAAAATGAGATAGGTTTCCTAACCTCATTAAAACATCATCAAAGTATGAGGATTGAGATTCAGAATTTAACACATGAACCTCCAACTTTTCTTTTTGAGCTAAACCTTTTTCCTTTCTAACAGACCTAATCCCCGATACCACAGTCTGCATAAAATCAAAATCTTCAACAAGCGTTAGTTCTTCAATCTCTGTTTCCGGCCAAGTACTCACAATCAAAGCTTCTTTATCCTTTCTATGTTCTATCGTTTGCCATATTTCCTCTGTAATAAAAGGCATAAAAGGATGTAGAATTTTTAAAACACTTTCAAAATTTCGAAGAGTTTGATCTAAGGTAATCGGATCTATAGGTTTCTGATAATCTGGTTTTACGATTTCCAAGTACCAGGCACTAAAGTCATCCCAAATAAATTTGTATGTAGTCATCAGGGCTTCAGAGATGCGATAATCTGAGTAACTTTTTTCCAAACTTTCTAGTGTAACTGCTAATTTTGCCTGAAACCAATTATTCGCCTTTTTAGCATAGTCAGGTTGTTTTAAATGGACATTCATTTCCCACCCTTGAATCAATCGGAAAGCATTCCATATCTTATTAGAGAAATTTCTACCCTGCTCACATAATTCCTCATCAAAAGGCAAATCATTACCAGCAGGTGAAGTTAACAACATACCAACACGCACACCATCGGCCCCGTACTTTTCAATAAGTTCAATTGGATCGGGTGAATTACCCAATGATTTAGACATTTTTCTGCCCAATTTATCACGAACGATACCTGTTAGGTAGACCTTAGAGAAAGGTTTTTCATTTCGGTATTCATATCCTGCCATAATCATCCTAGCTACCCAGAAAAACAATATTTCCGGAGCGGTCACCAAATCTTCCGTTGGATAATAATAGTTGATCTCCGGATTATCCGGATTTCTTATTCCATCAAATACAGATATAGGCCATAGCCAAGATGAAAACCAAGTATCCAATGCATCTTCTTCTTGTCTAAGATCACTTATCATTAATTTATTTCCGGTCTTTTCCTGCGCTTTCTGAACAGCCTCTTCAACTGTTTTTGCTACGACAAAGTCCTCCGCCCCATCTCCAAAATAATATGCAGGAATTCTATGCCCCCACCAAAGCTGTCTGGAAATATTCCAATCTCGAACATTTTCCATCCAATGACGATAAGTATTTTTAAATTTTTGTGGAACAAGTAAAACCTCATCTTCCATCACGGCTTTAAGCGCAGGTTCTGCCAATTCCTTCATTTTTAAGAACCATTGAATGGAAACTTTCGGTTCTATTACAGCTCCTGTCCTTTCTGAGGTACCCACCTTATTGGTGTAATCTTGAATCTTTTCAATATGACCCAATTCGTCTAACTCTTTTACAATTTCTCTCCTTACCGCAAATCTGTCTTTTCCTTTGAAATGTAATCCAAAGTCGTTTAAGGTAGCATCGTCGTTAAAAATATCAATAACTTCTAAATTGTGTTTTTCACCAATCAACTTATCATTTGGGTCATGTGCAGGAGTGATCTTTAAACATCCTGTTCCAAATTCCATATCTACATACTCGTCAAAAATGATGGGCACTACCCTATTTGAAATTGGAACAACAACCTTTTTGCCTCTTAAATGCAAGAATCTTTCATCATTTGGATTTACACATAATGCAGTATCTCCCAAAATTGTCTCTGGTCTCGTAGTTGCAATCGTCACACATTCATCGCTGTCTTCAATCTTATATTTGACATAGTAAAGTTTTCCTTGTTTCTCGGTATAGATTACTTCCTCATCCGAAAGTGTAGTTTTCGCTTGAGGATCCCAGTTTACCATTCTATACCCTCTGTATATCAATCCTTTGTTATATAAGTCGATAAAAACATCGATAACAGATTCCGATAAATCCGGATCCATTGTGAATTTTGTTCTTTTCCAATCACAAGAAGCTCCTAACTTTTTGAGTTGTTCTAAAATAATTCCACCGTGTTTATGGGTCCAATCCCAGGCGTGTTCTAAAAATTCATCTCTAGTTAAGTCAGATTTTTTAATTCCTTCTTCATTTAATTTAGCGACAACTTTGGCCTCTGTTGCAATAGACGCGTGATCTGTACCAGGCACCCAACAAGCATTAAAACCAAGCATTCTTGCTCTTCTTATCAACACATCCTGAATAGTGTTGTTCAACATATGACCCATATGAAGTACCCCTGTGACATTAGGAGGAGGAATAACGATTGTATATGCCTTTCTTTCATCCGGAACAGAAAAAAAATACTCCTTTTCCATCCAGTACTTATACCATTTTTCCTCCACTAATTTAGGATTATATTTGCTTGAAACGGCCATATTTTATATTTTGAAAACGCTTGCAAAATTACAACTTTAAGCAATATTTTAGCTTTATTTTAGTTAGTATTTTGATTAAAATATTACCTTTGAAACTTAAAATTTAAGTAAATGAAAAAAATAATTTTTGCATTATTTATTGGATTAGTGGCAGTTAGCATAAATGCCCAAACAAAAGAAGAAATTAAAAAAGATTTTACAGGACCAATTTTTGAATTTGAAAATGACGTTATAGACTATGGTGATATTGCCAAAAATAGTGACGGAAACAGAGTTTTTGTATTCAAAAATATTGGTAAATCTCCGCTCATTATCTCTAGTGTAAAAGGGAGTTGCGGTTGTACGGTTCCAACAAAACCGGAAAAGCCTATTATGCCCGGAGAAACTGCTGAGATTAAAGTGAAATACGACACTAACCGCGTAGGTCCTTTTTCTAAATCAGTAACGATTACTTCAAATGCCTTTGAAGGGACAAAAGTCTTAAACATTAAAGGTAGAGTTCTTGCTGAAGAAGTGAACGGTTAATAAAAAGCTCCTTAGGGAGCTTTTTTTATAACATTCCTTTTAATTTGAACTTATATTTAATTTGTCGGCCTCCACGATCTACTAATACATTGATCTTTTGACCTTCTTGTTTTGATAATGTCAAAATAATTTCATGCAGCTTCTGGTTGTAAGCAGGTTTACCATTTATTTCCAATATAATATCCCCCACTTGTAACCCTGCTTCTAGCGCTGGAGATTTCGGTCTTAGATAAGATATTTGATAAGAAGGTTTATAACTCAAATTAAAAGCGTAGCTTATTTGCGAAAATGAGCTTTGATTTTTGACATTTTCGGGTCCTATAAACTGAGCTTTGCTCTCCTTTACCAAAACATCTCCTCCATGAATCAATTCCATACCGCTTTTATTGTATAAAAACGGATCTGAAAAACCTTTATTGGGTTTTAAAGACATCGATTGATTTGGATAGTCAAAAATGACCCTAAATCTTCTCAAGACCTCCGCTCCTAAAGTACCGTTTCTTTCTTCGTTTAACATAGCGGTTAAAACGGAAGATGAATCTGGATATGAGGTTGTGGGATTTTCGATGACAAGATCTCCCATAATTAATTCTTTAATTCTACTTCTTTTACCATAAATACTGCCGCTTAGCCCCTTACCCAAAAAATCTTTGAAGAAATTGTCAGGAATATTGATCCCTTTTTCTTGATTAGCAAAAAGCCATAACGCATCACTACTTCCTGAATCTATGAGCAATTTAACTGCTTGCTTTTTTTCTTTGTGATCCTTTACCTCCAAATTAATATAGGGTTTATTCTTATTGAATTCCAAAGGAAAGACCTCGCATTGTTTGCAAATTAGATCTGACTGATATAACTCCGGATCATAAAATGTAATTTTTTTTGACTGATAATTGATATCTACAATAAAATCTTCAAACAATTCACCTCCGATTATACCATTAATGTTTTCCCCCATCTTTGCAGAAAGGTCAAAAGTCTCATCCAACACCACATAAACCATGTGATCAATATTCTTAATTTGCCCTATGTTAATGATATTATTTCTTGACCGCAATGCTTCAAGGGCTTCACCCTCTCCCAAACCATAAAGTTTTATTCGTTCAATATCTCTAAGTTCAATTGAATCGTTTATTTGCAAATTGAAAAGTATGGTCTTATCAATGCCCGTGTCGAGTATAAAGGCAAGCTCCTTCCCATTTATTTCTAAGGGAATAACAACTATATTGTTGATTAATTTAAATGAAAGTGATTGTTTCTGTTTTCCATCTGTCAACAAAAACCTGTCCTGTGCCTGTAAATTTAAAATAAACAGGAGGTGTAAAAACCCATAAACGACCGTTCTAAGCACTATATTTTCTTAAATAAACATTCCTAAGTTATAAATTAAACTTATCAATGTCAATGATTTAAGAAATATTTAGCTTAAAATTAAGAATTAAATACTACTGTTTTTTAAGTAAATCTTGAATTTTAGTCAAGGTATAAGGAATCATTTCTTTGGCAACGGTATAAGCAATGAAGTATTTTCGCGTTGATTTACTAGCCAATAAGAGGGTGCTTAGAACACCTTCGGCTCCCAATTTAAAATTCACGTCCTTTTTAAAAGATAAAGGATGTTTAAAGGGGTTATCATTATTAGATTTAAATCCACTGATTAAACTATTTGAAATTTTCATGATAGGATTATTACGAAAATTATCCTCTAACATTCGAATTTCGTTTTTCAACCTTTGCCTTTCACTTTTTAATTCTTCAAAAGAATTTATTTTTATTGAATTCTTCAAAACATAAATCTTTGAGATTAAATCACTTATAATTCTTCGTAATGATCTGAATCCTCAGATTCATCTATACTATCATAAATAGCCTTGACAACTAAATCTTTAATTTTTTTACCAATGGTATCTTTGCCAATTAACAAATAAATAATTAAAAACAAAGCATAAATTCCCGCAACAATAGCAAAACCTGCAGCATCACTATTCAATAGGTCTCCCAGATAAAATCCAAGTGCAAAACTGAGCATAACAACGATAATCATTCCCATGCCAAGCAATACAATAGAGCTTACCAAACTTGCTACAACATTGGCAGATGCTCCAGTAAGCTCCAGTTTTAACAATTGCAACCGATTATCGATGTATTTCATCAAAAGGTCGTACATAACAATGGCTTCGATTAGACAACTTTTGAAGCTTCTTTTTCAAGATCTTTCGCTTGCTTTTGAAGATCTTCTACTTTCTTTGACAACTCTTTTTCCAAATCTTTAACACTTGAAGCTACATGAGCATATTTCTCCTTTAAAGCTCCTTTAACGTCATAAAATTTTTCCTTAAAATCGTCAATAGAATCCTTTTCTAGACCTTTAATTTTTTTAGAAATTTTCTTGTATTGCTTCTCTAGATCATCACCCATGTCACCTGCCTTACTGGCAATCATTTCACGGGTTTCTTTACCTGAATATGGAGCAGCTAATAAACCTGCTACCGCACCGGCTACAGCTCCAATTACTAGGCCTGCTAAAAAATTAGATTCGTTAGACATAATTTTAAATTTGGTTAATAGTGTAAAGATACGTTAAAATTTGTGTATTCGAAAATGGGTTTATAATAATTTAATTTAAGGCATTAAGAATTGATAATATTTCGCAAATTTGCTGTTCAAATTCTTCATTATGCCAAAAATTTCAAGTAAGGGTAAAAATATGCCCGAATCACCTATTAGAAAATTAGTTCCTTATGCCGAACAAGCAAAAAAAAATGGCACTAAAGTTTTTCACCTCAACATCGGACAACCGGATATCAAAACTCCTGAGGTCGCTTTAAACGCTGTTAAAAACGCCGATATTAAAGTTCTTGAATATGCAAGAAGTGAAGGTTCTGAAGTATATCGAGAGAAATTGACAAAGTATTATAAAAAGCATAATATTGCTATTTCTGCCCAGGACATTATTGTGACAACAGGTGGCTCAGAAGCCCTATTATTTACCCTTGGGAGTATTTGTGATTCAGGCGATGAAATTATTATTCCGGAACCTTTTTATGCGAATTACAATGGTTTTTCTACGGCAAATGGGATAAAAGTAGTGCCAATTGTCTCCTCAATCGATAGTGACTTTTCTCTGCCTCCCATTGAAGATTTCGAAAAATTGATTACACCTAAAACGAAGGCCATCCTCATCTGTAATCCCGGAAATCCAACTGGCTATTTGTATAGTGAAGAAGAAATCAACCAACTTAAAGACCTGGTACTGAAATATGATATTTTTCTGATATCCGATGAAGTCTATAGAGAATTTGTTTATGATGGAATAAAGCACAATTCAGTAATGACGGTGAAAGGATTGGAGAATAATACAGTGATGATCGATTCTGTATCGAAAAGATACAGTATGTGCGGAGCAAGAATTGGTTGTATCGTTTCGAAAAATAAAGAACTTATACAGACTGCCTTGAAATTTGCGCAAGCCAGGTTAAGTCCTCCTACTTATGCCTTAATTGCGAGTGAAGCTGCTTTAGAAACACCTGATAATTATTTTACTGAAGTCAATGAAGAATATCTCAAAAGAAGAAATACATTGATTCAGGAATTAAAAAAGATCCCAAATGTAAAGGTTTCTGTTCCTAAAGGTGCCTTTTATTGTATCGCTGAATTACCCGTAAAAGATGCAGATCATTTTGCTCAATGGATGTTGGAAAAATTTGAAGACAAAGGAGAGACCGTGATGGTAGCCCCGGCAAGCGGGTTCTATTCAACCCCCGGTGCAGGAAAAAATCAGATTCGCATTGCTTACGTGCTCAATAGAGATAGTTTAGTGCGGTCTGTTGAACTAATTGGTTTAGCCCTAAAAAAGTACATGGCTTGATTTTAAAAAAGAATATATCGCTTAAACCCTATAATACCTTTGGCATAGAAGTTTTTGCCGATAAGTTTATTGAAATTCACAATATCACTGAACTTCAAAAATTCGTTGAAAAAACAAAAGATTTTTTTATTTTGGGTGGAGGTAGTAATATCCTTTTAACCAAAAACATCCATACACCCGTTTTAAAAATTCAAACCTCAGGAAAAATTGTGAGAGAAAAAACGGATAAAGATTATGCTTATATTCAGGCAGAAGCGGGTGAAAATTGGCATGAATTCGTTTTGTGGTGCATTGACAATAATTATGGAGGTCTTGAAAATTTATCTTTGATTCCAGGCAATGTTGGAACGGCTCCCATGCAGAATATCGGTGCTTATGGTGTAGAGATAAAAGATGTTTTCGATTCTTTGGAAGCGCTGCACATTCCTACAAATCAGATTAGATTATTTTCTAAAACCGACTGTAAATTTGGGTATAGAGAATCGTTTTTTAAAAATGAGGGAAAGAACGAATATATAATTCTTAATGTAACATTTAAACTCACCAGAGCAAATCATAAAATTATAACGGATTACGGTGCCATCAAAGATGAACTTGATAAAAAAGGTATCAAAAATCCCAGTATAAAAGAAATTTCCGAGGCAGTTATTGCTATTCGCCAATCAAAACTTCCCGATCCGAAAGACATTGGAAACAGCGGCAGTTTTTTCAAAAATCCGGTAATCTCTAAAAAGCATTTTAACAATCTCCAATCTAACAATCAAGATTTGCCCAATTATTTCGTTTCAGAAAATGAAATAAAAATCCCGGCGGGATGGTTGATAGAACAATGTGGATTTAAAGGAAAGAGATTTGGCAATACAGGAGTTCACGAAAAACAAGCACTGGTTCTGGTCAATTATGGCAATGCTACCGGAAACGAAGTGCTTGACCTGGCAAAATTAATTCAAAAAAAGGTTAAGGAAACTTTTGAGATTGATTTGGAAATGGAGGTTAATATCATTTAGTTTTCAATATCTTAACTCTTTCCTAATTGAAATATCATTTTACCTTAACGCTCAAAAATAGAGTCATTCTTAACTTTGAAGAAAGACTTTTTGATGAAATTCTTTTGTTCAATTCTTTCTATTCCTATATTCTGCTTCCTCCTGGGTTGTACTTCCGATTCATTTGAAATAAACGAATCAGATCCCTTTGACCTCCTTTTAAGCAAAGATTGGATTCTAAGTAACGTAAATCAACAAGAATTAAAAGAGAATGACCGTTCGATCTGGCGATGGAATGAAGATGATACATTATTGATCGAATTTGATGACGGTTTTATTTCTGCCAATTGGTACAGGGTAATTCGAAATAACAGAACATATATTATAATAGAATTCGCAGAAACGGAGTTGCCTAAGCGTATTCAAATCAATGATCTAAGAACAGAATTTGAACTGATAAAAGTAGACAGTTGTCTAAAATTATTGTCTCAAAACAACTCAGAATTAACCTTTTGCCAGATTACCGATACAGCAAATATTTTTTTCTGATTATTTTGAACGCTTCTATGTCATTTTGCCATGAAGCCCTAATCTCCTCGGCGCTTAAACCTCCTTCTATTTGATTTCTTAATTTTTCTGTTCCGGCATGAATGGTAAATGTATCGCCAAAAAAATCTTTCGTATTAGGAGTTTTTTTAAAAGCATCAACCAAATAGGAAATATTCACAAAATCCAATTCTTTCTCTTTGCTCAGATCTACTCCATAACAAAGTTGATTTTCAAATTTAGGATGCTTTGAACCAAAATTAGGTTGAGGTGTATAAGTAAAATCAGATTTAGGGAAAAATGGCGCTCCATAACGCTGAAATTGATAATCTGTTCCCCGACCTGCATTAATAATAGTACCCTCAAAAAAACCTAAACTTGGATATAAATTAATTGCTTTATCATTGGGCAAATTTGGAGAAGGTCTGATGGGTAATGAATAACTGTTTTCATAAGTGTAATTGAGCATCTCAACCACTTCAAGATCACATTGGATTCCCTTGTCTAACCATTTTTCTCCGTTCACCATTTTACCATATTCAGCAATGGTCATACCATACACCAACGGAATGGGGTGCATCCCTACAAAAGATTTATGGTCAACTTCCAATGTTGGCCCATCTATATAATGGGCATTAGGGTTAGGCCTGTCTAAAATAATTATACCTATTCCCTTTTCTGCACATGCCTCCATTACATAGGTCAAAGTCGAAATATACGTGTAAAACCTAACTCCAATATCCTGAATATCAAATAAAACAATATCAATTCCATCAAGAGCATCTTGTGACGGCTTTTTACTTTTTCCAAACAAAGAATAAACAGGTAAACCCGTTCTTACATCTACATCATTGGCTACATGCTCTCCGGCATCCGCCTCTCCCCTAAAACCATGTTCAGGGGCAAAAACTGTTACAATCTTAACTCCCCTTGAAACCAAAGTATCTACTAAATGAGTATATGTTCCATCAGCCCTAAAAACGACAGAGGTTTGATTAGCTACCACTCCAATCTTTTTGCCCTGTAATAAGGGCAAATATTGTTCAGTTCTATTTGCTCCAACAACTATTTCCTCTGTCTTCACTTCTTGCTCAAAATGAGTATCCATGACCAAGCTCTCTTGTTTTTTAGAATTTTTACAACCAAAGAACAACAGACTAAAAAGAAAAAAACTGAAGGTTTTCACTAAAATTAAATATGTACTTTTGGATTTCATTGTGAAGACATAAAATTGAATTACGAATTATTTATTGCCAAACGAATTATTGCCTCTAAAGGGCACAAAAATAGTGTATCCTCGCCTATTATAAAAATTGCGATTGTAGCTATTGCGATTGGCATTATAGTCATGATTTTGTCAATTGCCACAGGCATTGGTTTACAGAAAAAGATC
>CAZWAN010000064.1:0-16164 GCA_964631875.1 uncultured Flavobacteriaceae bacterium | reverse complement strand
TACATAAAAAATCGAAAAAAATGTGAGAGTAAAAACAGCATATTTGAATGGCGCCAAAGTACCCTTATTTACAAAAATAGAACAATTACAGGTGTGTTCAAACCGATATGAAAATCTTAACATTATTTTTCTTCCCCTTTGGCATAGGCAAATTGGTAGGCCATCATTAGCCAACCTACAATGAGGAGAAGACCTCCCAAGGGTGTTATAAACCAAATACTTTTAGCGGTAACCAGGCCAAGACTAATGAGAAAAATTGATCCTGAAAAGAAAAGTAATCCGATAAAAAAAACTGTGCTAAGCCTTTTTTTAAACAAGTTGTTGAAACCTGGAAAAGTATTTACAAACAATAAAACCAGTATATGATAAATCAGATATTTAACTCCTGTTTCATAGCTTTCAAGGGCTTCCGGTGAGACTTTTTCTTTTAAACCGTGAGCTCCAAAAGCTCCTAAAATAATGGCACATGCACCTAGAAGTGCTATCCAAGTCAACCTTTTTTTCATAAAAAAAATTTAGTTCTCAAAAGTACAATTTAATCATGAGCCTGGTAATGCATTTATTTGCATAAATTAATAAAAAAATGGGTTAAAATGAATTGAAATGTCCTCTAATTCGTACATTCGTGCAGCAAAATACTCAAAAGAATGCGTACTATTTTAATCCTTGGAGCAGGCAGGTCTGCTTCTTATTTGGTAGATTATTTATTAAATATTTCAGTGAAGCAAAATTTGCAAATCACCATTGCGGATATCTCATTGGAAAATGCCCAAAAGCTTGCTAAAAATCATGATCGAAGTAAGGTTGTACTGCTCGATATTTTTGATGAAAAAAGCAGGAGCAGGCTCATCCAAAATGCAGACATAGTGATCAGTATGTTACCCGCGTCCTTGCATATTTTGGTAGCAAAAGATTGTTTAGAATTTTCTAAAAATCTGGTTACCGCTTCTTATGTTTCCAAAGAGCTCAAAGAATTGGAGAAAGATGTTGAGCAAAAAGGCTTGATTTTTATGAATGAAATTGGTGTAGATCCGGGTATAGATCATATGAGTGCCATGCAAGTTATAGACAGGATTAAGGATAAGGGAGGTAAAATGATCATGTTTGAATCTTTTACAGGTGGTCTGGTGGCACCTGAAAGTGATAATAACTTGTGGCATTACAAATTTTCATGGAACCCAAGGAATGTTGTATTGGCGGGACAAGGCGGTGTAGCTAAGTTCATTCAAGAAGGAACCTATAAATATATACCTTATCACAAATTATTCAGACGAACTGAAATTTTGGAGATAGATGGATTTGGAAGATTTGAAGCCTATGCCAACCGGGATTCTTTAAAATACAGAGAAGTTTACGGCTTGGAAGATATACTGACTTTATACAGAGGAACCATAAGAAGGGTTGGATTTAGCAGGGCCTGGAATATTTTTGTTCAATTGGGTATGACAGATGATAGTTATGTGTTGGAAGGTTCTGAATTTATGAGTTACAGAGATTTTATCAATTCTTTTTTGGCTTATAGCCCGTATGACTCTGTTGAGTTGAAGCTGAGACAATATTTGAAAATTGATCAAGACGATGAAGTTTGGTATAAATTGATGGAATTGGATTTATTCAATAACAAGAAAAAAGTAAAGCTAAAAAATGCAACGCCGGCTCAAATATTGCAAAAAATATTAATGGATAAATGGACGTTGGATCCTCAGGATAAGGACATGATCGTGATGTACCATAAGTTTGGTTATGAGCTGAACGGAGAAAAAAAACAGATCGATTCTAATATGGTTGTTGTTGGTCAGGATCAAACCTATACAGCCATGGCCAAAACGGTAGGATTGCCGGTTGCAATTGCTACCCTTAAGATTTTGAATAAGGAAATTACGTCAATAGGTATTCAAATCCCTACGAGTAAGGAGATTTACGAACCTATTCTCAAAGAATTGGAAACTTTTGGGGTACATTTTAAAGAAAAGAAGGTTCCTTATTTGGGGTATAATGTTTTCGACAGAGGTGCGTAATTATACATGCAGATAGAAGTCTTTGACCATTTCTTTATAGCCTTCGGTGTATTGATGTCTTTCTTTTTCCAGAACTAATTCGTCTATGCTGGTTTGACCTGAAAATAAATTTAAGGCGATCAAGCTACGTTTTATAGCAGTTGTTAGCGTTCCTTTTACTCTTGTGATTCTGGAAGGAAATAAACCATATGCTGCGCCTATCATTAAAAATCTCTCTTCTTCTGCAAATGGTATGATAAAATTCGCCGTACCCGATGGACTGAGTAATTTTGAAGTTGAACGCAGCAATTCATTATACCCTAAAGAAACAGTTTGCCTTGCCAATTGCCTTTTGCCTTCTACTTGTTCATCGCTTTGAAAATAAGGCGGATTTGAGATGATCAAGTCATATTTTTCATCCATTTCTTCTGTAAATTCCTGTAGACTCACATGATAACAAAACAACCTATCTGCCCAGGGAGACTCTTCAAAATTTTCTACGGCTTGTTCGTATGCTTCGGGTTCTATCTCTAAAGCGTCTATTAACTCGGCATCGCTTCTTTGGGCTAACATTAAAGCAATTAGACCGGTTCCTGTACCAATATCAAGAATGGAATCGGCCTTGTTTATGTCGCACCAAGCACCTAATAAAACTCCATCAGTGCCAATTTTCATGGCGCATTTGTCTTGATGCACCCTAAACTCCTTGAATTGAAAAGGCTTTTGTGACATACAATTATTGCGGTAGGTTCATTTCAATTAAGCCTTGTGGCGTATTAACCCATACCATTTTATTGGGTTTATCTATTTTTACCAGAAATTCGTCTATCATAGGAATGAGTATTTCGGTGCCTTTATGGTCTACAATAAATAAAGGTTGTGGTGTGCTGTCATCAATTCCTAAAATCTCACCCACTTCCCCAAATTTTTCATCATGCAAGGTAGAGCCTATAATTTCGTGGTAATAAAATTGGTCTTTCTCTAATTTTGGTAAAAATTTAAGTGGTAAATACACAGCGCATTTTACAATGGCGTCTGCTGCTGCTTCAGTATATACCTCTTCAAATTGAACTCTAAGTAAATCTGCTTTGGGCGAACTGCAACTTTCAATAAAAAATGGAAGTAATTGATTTCCTTTTTCTACATAAACAAATTCGAGGTCTTGATAGATTTCAGGAGAATCAGTGTCCAGTTTTAGAATAACTTCCCCTTTAAAACTATATTTTTTAACAATTTTACCTAAATAAAAACAATCCTTTTTTAGCATGTGTCATCAAAATGAAAGGCAAATTTACCGCATTTTATTGAATGAGTCTAAATTGATTTTTTCAGGATTTATTCATTACAAAATATTTTGGGTAAAGTACATTATTCTCTAACTTGCATGACATCAATAAATAAATTAGAAAAGCAATGAGAAAGTTATTAGTAATAATTGCTGCGGTAATGTTAGTTAGCCTAATTTCGTGCAAAAAAACAGAAAAGGAAGATAAAATTGTGGTTATGGAGACAACAAACACTTTGTTAAAGGATTGGGAAGGGCCCTTTGGAGGTGTTCCTGCCTTTGATCAAATGAAAGTTTCTGATGTAAAAGAGGCTTTAGAGATTGGAATGGATTTACATTTGGCTGAGATAGAGACTATTGCCAATCAAACAGCCGAAGCTACTTTTGAAAACACGATTGAGGCAATGGAGCGAGCCGGTAAGAAAATAGACGATGTCTTTGTGTACTACGGCATTTTTAGCAGCAACATGTCGAGCCCTGAATTCAGGGAGATCCAGAAAGAAATGTCACCGGTATTGTCTGAATACAGATCTAAAATAGCTCAAAATGAAAAGTTATTTGCCAGAATAAAGGCGGTGTACAACAAATCTCAAAATGAGGCGCTTGCCCCGGATCAGCAAAGGGTAGTGGATCTGATCTATAAAAATTTTGAGATGAACGGTGCAAATCTTGACCCAGAAAAAAAGAAGCGTTATGCAGAGATCAATAAAGAACTTTCGGCACTGTACACGCAATTTTCTAACAATACCTTACATGACGAAGAAAATTATATCACCTATTTAAACAAAGATCAATTGGGAGGCTTGTCTGAGTCAATGATAAAATCAGCTGCAAAAGTAGCTGAGGATAACGGAAGAACAGGGGAGTATGCCATTACCAATACCCGGTCTTCCATGGATCCATTTTTGACTTTTTCTACAGAAAGAGATCTAAGAGAAAAAGTATGGAGAAATTACTATTCCAGAGGTGATAATAATGATGAATTTGATAACAAACAGATCATTGCAGACATTCTCAAATTAAGAAAAGAACGAGTGCAGTTGTTGGGATATAACAACTATGCAGATTGGCGTTTGCAGGATAGGATGGCTAAAAATCCTGAAAATGCCATGAAATTAATGGATGCGGTTTGGCCGGCTGCTATAGGAAGAGTCCGGGAAGAAGTGCGAGATATGCAGGCAATTGCCGATGCTAACGGTGATAAGATTACGATCGAACCTTGGGATTACAGGTTTTATGCAGAGAAAGTCAGAAAGAAAAAATACGATCTTAACTCTGAAGAAGTAAAGCAGTATTTGCAATTAGATAAATTGCGCGAGGCCATGTTTTATGTTGCCGGCAGGTTATTCAATTACGATTTTGTGCCCGTTGCGGAGGGTGCCGTACCTGTTTTTCAGGAAGATGTAAAAGTTTGGGAAGTAACGGATAAAGATACAAAAGCGCATATAGGTTTATGGTATTTAGATCCTTACGCCCGTACCGGAAAGAGATCCGGTGCCTGGGCAACCATGTACAGAAGTTACAGTACTTTTGATGGTAAAGAAACCGTATTGGCTTCTAACAATTCCAATTTTGTTAAGCCTGCTCCCGGTGAGGCTGTTTTGGTATCTTGGGATGATGCCACAACTTTTTTCCATGAATTCGGTCATGCGTTACATTTCTTTAGCAGTAATGTGAAATACCCAACTTTAAATGGAGGTGTTCGAGATTATACAGAGTTTCAATCTCAATTATTAGAAAGATGGTTGTCTACAGATGAGGTGATCAATCAATTTTTGGTGCATTATAAAACGGGTGAAGTAATTCCGTCAGGTTTGGTAGAGAAAATTAAGAATGCCGCTACGTTTAATCAAGGGTTTTCTACCACAGAATATCTTGCCTCGGCAATTATGGATATGAAATTTCATTTGGCAGATCCCGGTGATCTTGATGTAGCTGAATTTGAGAAAAAAACCTTGGAAGAAATGAATATGCCCAAAGAATTGGTGATGCGGCATAGATCACCTCATTTCGGACATGTATTTTCGGGTGAGGGTTACGCGACCGCTTATTATGGTTACATGTGGGCAGATGTATTAACCGCAGATGCTGCAGAAGCGTTTAAAGATGCGCCAAATGGTTTTTATGATGAAGAATTATCTGCAAACCTGGTGAAGTACTTATTCGCCCCTAGAAATTCTATTGATCCGGCAGAGGCTTATCGATTATTTAGAGGCAGAGATGCAGAAATAGAAGCACTTATGAGAGATCGGGGTTTTCCAATTCCGACGAAATAATTGAGGTATAAAACAAAAAACCAGGCTTAGGGCCTGGTTTTTTTATAGATATAAAAAGAATTATTCTTTTTCATTTTTAGCTTCCTCTACTACATCATCAATAGTTTTAGGAGCTTCCTCTTCAACTTTTGGCGCATTTGCAGCCGCTTCGGCAGCTTTTGCATCAGCTTCAGCTTTAATTCTTGCGTTTTCTGCTTCTTCTACTGCAGCAATACGTTTTGCATTGATCTCTTTTTCAGCTTCCAAAGCTTTAGCAGCAGCAGCCTCTTTTGCCTTCACAAGATCAGACTTTTTGCTTTCTATTTTGTTTTCTTTTTCTGTTACCCAGGTTTGGAATTTTGCCTCAGCCTGCTCCTCAGTTAAAGCTCCTTTTCTTACACCAGCGAGTAAGTGGTGTTTTAACAAAGCTCCTTTATAAGATAAAATTGCTCTGGCAGTGTCTGTAGGTTGTGCTCCATTTTGTAACCATTTTACGGCGGAATCAACATCTAATTCGATAACAGCAGGGTTAGCAGTAGGATTATAAGTTCCTATTTTTTCTAACATTCTACCATCTCTTTTTGAACGAGCATCAGCGGCAACTACCCAGAAGAATGGTTTACCTTTTTTCCCGTGTCTTTGTAATCTAATTTTTACTGACATAATTTGTTAAATTTTTTGGTACGAAACCAAGGTTATTAATTAAGGCTGCAAAAGTAATAAATATTTTAGTATTCAATTCAAATAATCTATTTATTTTAAGGCTTTAGTTGTAAGTTTTTATTCTCGTGTTAATAAAAATCCTGTAATTGTTATCGGTCGAATCATAGGATGGACTATATTTATCGCTTCGATAAAAAGCAAAAACCCAATTCATGTATTTAATTTTTGATACGGAAACCACAGGTTTACCCAAACGATTTAATGCACCCATATCCGATACCGATAATTGGCCCAGGGTGGTACAAATTGCGTGGCAACTGCACGGAGCCATGGGAGAATTGTTGGAACAAAAAGATTTTTTGATCTACCCTGATGGTTTTAATATCCCTTTTGATGCTGAACAAATTCATGGTATTTCAACGGCTTTGGCTGAAGAAAATGGTGTCGATCTAAAATTAGTTCAAGAACAATTTAACGAAGTACTGGCCAAAGCAAAATTTGTTGTGGGTCAAAATGTGGGTTTCGACATCAATGTTTGGGGCTGTGAATTTCATCGTACCGGAATTAATTCAGCATTAGAGAATATACCTGTTCTAGATACTTGTACAGAACAAACAGCACAACTGTGTCAAATTCCCGGAGGTAAAGGGGGTAAATTCAAGTTACCGACCTTAACTGAATTATATCAAAAATTATTCAGCGAAAGCTTTGTTGAGGCACACAATGCTACAGCCGATGTGGAGGCAACAACCCGATGTTTTTTAGAACTCATCAGAGAAGGTCACTTTTCCGCTTCCGATCTGCAATGTGACGCTTCCTATTTTGAACACTTTAAAAAAGTCAACACACACACAATCCCATTAATTGGTCTGGAACATGCCAATTTAAAAAAGGAGAGTAAAAAATTAGAGCAAAAAACAAAGTCTGGACCTCTAAAGACCAAGATTGAAAAACATCATGTTGAAGCATTAGATGAAGCTCAATTTTCACATTTGCACAACCATTCGCAATTTTCGGTGTTGCAATCAACTTCCAATATTGCATCTTTGGTCAAAGCGGCTGTTCAGCAAAAAATGCCTGCGGTTGCTTTAACCGATATTGGTAACATGATGGGCTCTTTTGTTTTTGTGAAAGAAATTCTTCAACACAATGCCAATGCAGAAAATCCTATTAAACCTATTGTAGGTTGCGAGTTGAATGTCTGTGAAGACCACCTTAATAAAAGTCAGAAGGACAATGGCTACCAAATTGTGTTTCTCGCCAAGAATAAAAAGGGATATCAGAATTTAGCCAAAATGGCTTCTATTGCCTATATAGACGGGTTTTATTATGTGCCTCGAATAGACAAAACAATAGTCGAAAAATACAAGGAAGATTTAATTGTTCTCAGTGGTAATCAATATGGTGAGATCCCGAATAAAATTTTAAATATTGGTGAAAATCAAGCTGAAGAAGCACTTGTTTGGTGGAAAGAACAGTTTGGTGAGGATTTTTATTTGGAACTGGTTGATCACCATCAGGAATTTGAAAAACACATCAACGAAGTGCTAATCACCTTTGCCAGGAAGCATGAGATCAAATTAGTTGCCACCAACGACACTTATTATATCGATAAAACTGATGCAGAATCGCACGATGTACTCCTCTGTGTAAAAGACGGCGAAAAAATTGACACACCCATAGGGCGAGGCAGAGGTTACCGTTATGGTCTGCCGAATAACGAATATTATTTTAAGAGCCAGGAGGAGATGAAGGCAATTTTTAAACAAGTGCCCGAGGCTATTTTAAATATCCAGGAAATTGTAGATAAAATTGAAACGTATAAGCTTTCCAGGGATGTGCTCTTGCCCAAATTCGATATTCCCGAACGTTTCATTTCTGAAGAAGATGCCAAAGATGGAGGTAAAAGAGGTGAAAACGCCTATTTAAAGTACCTCACTTATGAGGGAGCTAAGAAAAGGTATCCTGAAATTTCTGACAACATCAAAGAAAGACTGGATTTTGAGCTGCAAATTATTGAAAAAACGGGTTATCCGGGCTATTTCTTAATTGTAGAAGATTTTATCAGGGAAGCCAGAAATATGGGAGTTTCTGTAGGACCGGGCAGAGGATCTGCAGCGGGTTCTGCAGTGGCCTATTGTTTGGGAATTACCAACATAGACCCTGTTAAATACGACTTGCTTTTTGAGCGGTTCCTCAATCCTGACAGGGTTTCGATGCCTGATATAGATATAGATTTTGATGACGAAGGAAGGCAAAGTGTGATAGATTACGTGATTAATAAATATGGATCGAATCAGGTGGCGCAAATCATTACTTACGGTACCATGGCGGCTAAATCTTCTATCCGGGATACAGCGAGGGTATTAGACCTGCCCTTGTCTGATGCCGATAGGATCGCAAAATTAATTCCCAACCTTAAATTGCGCGATGTTTTTGGAGAAGATGAGAAGAGCAAGAACAAAGTAAAGAACCTTAGAAAGGAAGAGCTGGACAAGGTGGACGAACTCAAGAAAATAATGCTCACCTCTGGCCTGGAAGGAAAAACCATCAAACAAGCGATCAATTTGGAAGGTTCTTTGCGCAATACGGGAACCCATGCCTGCGGGGTGATTATTACACCTGAAGATATCACCAATTTAATCCCCGTGTCCACCGCCAAGGGTACAGATATGTATGTTACCCAGTATGATAACAGTGTGGTTGAAGACGCGGGTTTGCTCAAAATGGATTTTTTGGGTTTAAAAACACTTACCCTGATCAAAGACACGGTAAAAATTGTCAAAGCTTTACACAATGTTCAGTTAGATCCTGATCAGTTTCCTCTGGACGACCTCAAAACCTATGAGCTTTTTCAACGCGGTGAAACAGTAGGTATTTTTCAATACGAATCGCCCGGTATGCAGAAGCACATGAAAGCTTTAAAACCCACTGAATTTGCAGACCTTATTGCGATGAACGCCTTGTACAGACCCGGTCCGATGGAATATATTCCGCAGTTTATCGACAGAAAACATGGGAGGGAAGAAATTAAATACGATTTACCCGAAATGGAGGAGTATTTAAAAGAAACCTATGGGATTACGGTATACCAAGAACAGGTAATGCTTTTGTCGCAAAAACTCGCCGGATTTACCAAAGGTGAAGCAGATATGCTCAGAAAGGCAATGGGTAAAAAGATCTTTGCATTACTCGAAAAATTAAAGCCTAAATTTATTGAAGGAGGTAAGAAAAATAGTCATCCCGAAGAAACATTGGAAAAAGTCTGGAAAGACTGGGAGGCATTTGCAGCCTATGCTTTTAATAAATCTCACTCTACCTGTTATGCTTATATCGCTTACCAAACCGCCTATTTAAAGGCCCATTATCCGGCGGAATATCTCGCCGCCGTGCTGAGCAATAACATGAATGACATCAAGCAGGTTACCTTCTTTATGGAAGAATGTAAGCGAGCCGGTATAAAAGTGTTAGGACCTGATGTAAATGAATCTTTTTACAAATTTGCCGTAAACAAAGAAGGTGCTATCAGGTTTGGAATGGGTGCTGTAAAAGGAGTAGGTGGCGGAGCAGTTGAGGCCATCGTTAAGGAAAGAAAAGAAAACGGCCCTTATAAATCTATTTTCGATCTCGCCAAAAGAATTGATCTAAGAGCGGCAAACAAAAAGGCTTTTGATAGTTTGATCCTTGCCGGTGGTTTCGATTCTTTTGAAAATATTCATCGCGCACAGTATTTTGCTACAGATGAAAAAGGACAAACGATCATAGAAAAGGCACTCAGATTTGGCAATAAATTTCAGGAAAACAAAAATTCGGCTCAGGTATCTCTGTTTGGTGAAGCTTCAAAAGTACAATTTGATGAACCTGCCATAGAAGAGGCTCCGGAATGGAATGTGATGAAGAAACTGGCCAAAGAAAAAGAAGTGATAGGAATGTATATATCGGGTCATCCGTTAGATGATTACAAACCTGAGATAGACTATTTTTGCAACGGTAAATTGGAAATGCTCCGAGACCTGAATAGATTAGAAGGTGCAGAGCTCACTTTAGCAGGAGTAGTAAGCGATGTGCAACACAGGGTAGCTAAGAACGGAAAGGGCTGGGCCTCATTTTATTTAGAAGATTTTAGCGAGAGCTATGAGTTTAGGATTTTTAATGAAGATTATCTCAAATTCAAACATTTTCTGGTGCCAAACTCTTTTTTATTCGTCAAGATCAGAATGGCCCGGGCATGGCGCGATGGAGATGTTCGAACGCAGTTCATTTCTATGCAATTGCTGCAGGATGTGATGGAACAATTAGCTAAAAAAATTACCTTGAATCTCAATATTGATCAATTTGACGAGAAAAAAGTAGACCAATTAAAGACGCTTGCCAAGAAACATGCGGGAGAGAAAAGCTTACATTTTCTTATTACCGACCCTCAAGATATGGTAAAGATCAACATGCCCAGCAGAGGAGTAAAGGTGAATATTTCAAAAGATTTTTTAGCGGAACTTCAATCGTACGAATTGAATTTTAAAATCAATTAATTGATCTTTTTTCTGGCTAAAAAGAGTCAAATTATTATATTTTTACAGCATAAAATACTGGAATGAGAATACATTTTATTTCTATTGGAGGTAGTGCCATGCACAATTTGGCTTTGAGTCTTTTAGATAACGGACATGACATAACAGGCAGTGATGATGAGATTTTTGAACCCTCAAGATCGCGTTTAAAAGCCAATGGATTGTTGCCTGAAAAAATGGGGTGGTTTGAAGAAAATATTACCCCTGATATCGAGGCTATTGTTTTGGGCATGCATGCCAAGGCAGATAATCCGGAATTACTTAAAGCCGAAAAGTTGGGCTTAAAAATATATTCATATCCGGAATTTCTGTATGAACAGTCAAGGAACAAAACCCGTGTAGTCATTGGGGGTTCTCATGGAAAAACCACAATTACTTCTATGATCTTACATGTGATGAAATACCATAATATCGATATAGATTACATGGTTGGGGCACAGTTGGAAGGGTTTGACAGGATGGTGTATTTAACAGATCACAACGATTTTATTCTGTTGGAAGGAGATGAATATCTTTCTTCTGCGCTTGACAGAAGACCAAAATTTCATTTGTATAGAGCCAATATTGCTTTGTTAAGCGGAATTGCCTGGGACCATATCAATGTATTTAAAACGTATGAATATTATGTAGATCAGTTCAAAGAATTTATTGAAACCATGGTACCCGGCGGATTAATGGTATACAATGAAGAAGATCCCGAGGTAAAGAGAATTGTAGAAGAAACGGGCCATAGTATTAAAAAACAAGCCTATAAAACACCTGAATATACACAGGATGAAGAGGGGGTTTATTTAGAAACAGATGAAGGGGAGATAAGACTTGAAATTTTTGGAAAGCACAATTTACAGAATTTAGCAGGTGCCAAATTGATCTGCCAAAGTATGGGTGTAAGTGAAGATGAGTTTTACGAAGCCATTTCTTCTTTTAAAGGGGCGAGTAAAAGACTTGAATTGCTAGCCGAAAACCATTCTACCATCGTTTTTAAAGATTTTGCTCACAGCCCTTCTAAAGTAAAAGCAACAACTGATGCGGTGAAAGAAAAGTTTCCGAATAAAAAGAATTTGGCCTGTTTAGAGCTTCATACCTATAGCAGTTTGAATGCAGAATTTTTGCATTTGTACAAAGGGGCCCTTGACAGCGCAGATGAAGCGGTAGTTTTTTACTCACCACACGCGGTAGAAATAAAAAAGTTAAAAGAAGTTACCAAAGAACAAATTGCAGCAGCTTTTGAAAGAGACGATCTCATTATTTATACAGATCCCGGGGAGTTTAAGAAGTTTTTATTTGAAAAAGACCTGACCAATACTGCATTACTTTTTATGAGTTCGGGCAATTATGGAGGCTTAGATCTGGAAGAAGTTAGGGGTTTGGTAAAATAGTTCTACTCTTTATAACCAAAACGTTTGAGTTGGCGTTCGTTAGAGCGCCAGTCTTTGTTCACTTTTACATACAGTTCTAAAAATATCTTTTTTTCAAAGAATTTTTCTAAATCCTTTCGGGCTTCTGTACCCACTTTTTTTAACCCGGATCCTTTATGGCCAATGATGATCCCTTTTTGAGTATCTCGTTCTACCATAATAACAGACCTTATTTTTATGATGTATTCTTCTTCAATAAACTCTTCCGTCTCAATTTCAACCGCATAAGGAATTTCTTTTTTAAAATTCAAAAGAATCTTTTCGCGGATGGTTTCATTCACAAAAAACCTTTGGGGCTTATCTGTTAACTGATCTTTGGGGTAATAAGGCTCAGAAACAGGAAGTAATTCTACTATTTTATCCAACACTTTTTCTACATTAAAATTATTCAGTGCAGAAATTGGATAAACAAAGGCATTGGGTAACCGTTCTTGCCAGGTTTGGATCTGTTCAACGACGAACTCCTGAGAACTTTTATCGATCTTGTTGATCAGAACGATGACCGGCGTTTTGGTATTTTTTATCTTTTCAAAAAAGGCAGGATCTTTTAATTCTTTTTCTCCGCTTTCTATTATGTACAACAGCACATCGGCATCTTCAAAAGCGGTTTTTACAAAATCCATCATAGAGCTTTGCAGCTCGTAGGCAGGTTTGATAATTCCGGGAGTATCAGAAAAAATAATTTGGTATTCATCTGTATTGACTATACCCAAAATTCGATGCCGGGTGGTTTGTGCTTTAGAGGTTATGATGGATAATTTCTCTCCTACCAAAACATTCATCAACGTAGATTTACCTACGTTTGGGTTTCCGATGATATTTACAAAACCTGCTTTATGGCTCATTTAGATTGTTTTGAGCAAAGGTAATTGAAATTAATGGAAAGCATACCCCATCACTAAATAGAGGCATATGCTAATCAAACCTACAAATAAAGCATAAGGTAATTGTGTTCTTACGTGGTCTATATGATCACAGGCAGAGGCCATAGAGGATATGATGGTTGTATCTGAAATGGGCGAGCAATGGTCACCAAACACGCCGCCTCCTAAAGTGGCGGCAATAACCAATAGCACATTGGCTTGATGTGTTTCTGCCATAGGAATAGCAATAGCCATCATAATGGCAAAAGTACCCCAGGAAGTACCGGTAGAAAAAGCGATGAATCCGCTAATGATAAATATAACTGCAGGTAAAAGTTCCGGCGACAAAAAATCTTTAGACCAATTGGCAACAAACTGCCCGGTTCCCAGTTGATTACAAGCTTCTGAAATGGCAAAAGCCAACATCATTAAAAGTGCCAGGGGCATTAACTCGCTGATTCCCTTCAGCACCAGGTCTACCATTTCTTTTAGTTTCATCATCCCTTGTGCTCTGTATAACACCATGCTTACTAGAATGGCCGTAATAACCGAGTAAAGAACTGCAGCCGAACCCGAACCATTGCTGATGGCTTGCGTAAAGTGATCTACAAATCCAACGGTATTTTCTACTTTGCTCCAACCGGTATAGGCTAAAGTGATGGGCATCATTATCACCATAGTAAACAGAGGAATGATCATATTATAAGCATGTGCCTTGATCCCTTCTTTGGGTTCGTAAGAGGTAATTGATTCTGATACCAAAGGATTGCTGTTTTCATTTTGCAGTTTACCTGTTTCGAACGTTCTTTTTTCTGCATTCTTCATGGGTCCAAAATCTTTTCCGGTAAGGATAAGGAAGAAGAGCAATAAAATAGTGAGTAGCGGATAAAAATTATATTTGATGGAGGACATCATTACCGGAAATGCATTGTCTATACCTTGTGTAAGCAATAAACCCATAATAAAGGCGCCCCATGCATTAAAAGGAATAAGTATGGATGAAGGGGCAGAACTAGAATCTGCAATATAAGCCAGTTTCTCTCTTGAAATTTTTAACCTATCGAAAATAGGTCTGTATAAGGTACCAACGGTTAGAGAGCTTATACTGGTTTCTACAAAAAGTAGGAGTCCGGTGACGAGCGCTAATAATTGCACAATTGTTCTACTTTTCCCTTGTTTTTTAGTTTCAATTTTTTCGATGAACCGATTGATCATATTGATAAATCCTTCAACACCCCTTGAATATTGTATAAATAGAAGCAAAGCACCTACCAAAGCACTAAACATAATGGTTCTGGTATTTCCTTCTGACTTAAATACGTTCACTAAACCTTCAATAAATGCGATGGTGCCATTTAAAAAATTCCAATCTTTTATGATGAGCCAGGCAAACCAAATTCCGAAAAGTAGGGCGATATACACTTGTTTGGTTCTTAGCGCAAGTATAATGGCAATTACCGGTGGTAAAACCGAAAGAATTCCATAATCCATTAAAAAATTGTTTTCGAGGTTATATTAAAGTCGTAAATGTAAAAAAACTTCAGTAAATCGATCGGTTTTGTTTTTGTAGATGATGTTGGTTTAACTTAGCGGAAACGTGTTGAATTCTTGAAGCTTTGAGCTTGGCATTTGATTCAATTTTGATAGATGTTTGCTTTTTTTTACTCTAACCTATTCATAATTAAATTCTTAACGAAATTGTTAAAAAACGTTATATTTTATAGTATAATTTAACAAAAAATATGTTATTTAGTTAAATATTTATACTCCCCCATTTTTTGTTGCCATTTTTTGGCAGTTTATTGTTGGTTGCATGTTAACCTTTTTGGTTTTTTTGTAATTAACTGTTGCGAAGCTGCGATTAATTGGAAGCAAAATGATAAAAGTATCCGTCACTCAAGGTCATCATCAAGGTAAAAAAGTTTATTGGATTGAATTTCCTTTCCATCATGATCTCATCAACAAAGTAAAAGCTAATGGTTGTGTTTGGAGCCGGTCTAAAAGTAAATGGTACCTGGAAAATAATAAGGAAAATGAAAAAATATTAAAAGGTTTATTTCCGGAGGCATTAAAATATTTGGATACCGCCAAATCAATCAAAACAAAACTGACATCGGGTGATTTTGATAAAGAAACATTAAAGGTAATACATGCTTACGTAAAATATTTAAGAGGTAAGTTGTATAGTGAAAGTACAGTTAAGAGTTATTATACGCATATTTTAGAATTTTTGTATTACACCAAAGGCAGACCTATTGCCACATTGAGTAATCGTGATGTTGAATTATTTGTAGAAGATGTTTATTTAAAAAGAAAATATTCTGCGAGTACACATAGACAGGTTATTAGCGCCATCAGGCATTTCAAGAATTTGTTTGGTGATTGCTTGATTGATAATGTAGCACTAGATAGTCCGGAAAAGAGCAGGTTTTTACCTGCCGTATTATCAAAAGAGGAGGTTTTGCGTTTGTTGCAAGTAACACAAAATTTAAAGCACCGTGCTATTTTGGCTTTGCTCTATTCGGCCGGTTTACGGATAGGGGAGTTGATCAATTTGAAGTTAAGTCATATTGATGTGAACAGGAGGCAATTAATTGTTAAGAACGGGAAGGGAAGAAAGGATCGGTATGTTATTTTGGCCAATAGCTTTTTGCCTTTATTGAATAATTATTTGTTTAGCTATGAGCCTGAGCTTTATTTTGTAGAAGGGGTAGTCAAGGGTGTGCCTTATACCGCGGGAAGTATCAGGAAATTTTTACGGGAGAGTTGCAAAAAGGCGGGGATCAAGAAGGTAGTTACCCCACATACTTTGCGGCATAGCTATGCCACGCATTTATTAGAAAACGGGGTTGACATACGCTATATACAAGTATTATTGGGTCATTCAAGGCCTGAGACGACGATGGTGTATACCCATGTAGCTAAGAAGGATATGCTGGCCATAGAGAGCCCACTGGACACCATGGTGAAGACTTTTATCTCTTCAGATAATAGCGACAAAAAAGTAACGATATCCCGGGATTTAAACTTATAAATAACTATTTTAGTCAACATATAACACGTTGTAGCCAATTTGAAAAAGAACTAACAAGAAAAAATATGAAAAAGATTGGAA
>CAZWAN010000063.1:0-16600 GCA_964631875.1 uncultured Flavobacteriaceae bacterium | reverse complement strand
TTCGTTCTATTTCTAACCACCACCCCTTTCTCTACCAATTGTTTGTAACGTAAATTTGCATTATCCACTTTAGCAAGAACAAAATTTGCGTCGGTCGGAAACACTTTTTTAACCTTTTCGTTATTATTTAAGTATTTTATAAACAATTCTTTAGACTTATTTATTTCATCTATTTTTTTATAAGTTAAAGAAATATTTTGGAGTTTATCTAAAGCTGCTTCTTGGGTTAACTCATTGATGTTATAAGGTGGCTTAATCTTATTTAAGACCTCTATAATTTCATTTGAAGCATAGCAAACACCCAACCTTATTGCTGCCGATCCAAGGGCTTTTGAAAAAGTTTGTGTGACAATCAAATTAGGGTAATGATCAAGCCTGTCAATCCAGCTTTCATTTTTGCAAAAATCGATATACGCCTCATCCATTACAACAATGCCATCAAAACTTTCAAGAATTTTCCGGATATACGCCTTATTTATACTATTTCCTGTTGGGTTATTCGGAGAGCATATAAAGATTAATTTGGTATGCTGATCAACTGATTCCAGAATGAGTGAAGTATTTGGCTGACAATTAGGATCTAGTAAAACTTCTCTGATTTCTATATCATTGAGATTCGCCAAAACTTTATACATGCCATACGTTGGAGGTAGAATAATAACATTATCTTGACCCGGATTGCAAAAGGCCCTAAAAATTAAATCCAAAACTTCATCACTGCCATTGCCCAGCAAAATGTTGTCAACTGCCACTCCTTTTATATCAGCTAATTTTTCTTTTACTTTTCCCTGTTGAGGGTCAGGATAACGATTTAGTCCATTTCCGTATGGATTTTCATTTGCATCGATAAAAACTTTATCCGCACCAAACTCTTTAAATTCATCTCGGGCAGAAGAATACGCCTTCATGTTTAAGACATTAGGCCTTATTATTTTTTGTAGGTTAAATTCTATATTCATTGCAAATCATTTAATCTTACGGTAACCGCATTTTTATGTGCATCCAGCCCCTCCGTTGCGGCCATTATTTCTATTGCTCGACCAATTTCTTTGATTCCACTTTTTGAAATTTCTTGAAATGTAATTGATTTCATAAATGCATCTAAATTTACACCGCTATATGCTTTTGCAAAGCCATTTGTTGGTAAAGTGTGATTTGTTCCAGATGCGTAATCTCCAGCACTTTCAGGAGTATAATTTCCAATAAATACAGAGCCTGCATTTTTTAGATTTGAAATAAAAAAATCGTTCTCTTCGGTGCAAACAATCAGGTGCTCAGGCGCATAAAAATTGATCATCTCAATACTATCTTGATTGCTTTTCGATATAATGATCTTAGAATTTTCTATTGCTTTTTGAGCAATATCTTTTCTGGATAATTTTTGAATCTGATCAGCAACTTCCCTTTCCACCTTTTCGGCAAATTCTGTTTCACTGGTTACTAGTATCACTTGACTATCTGTTCCATGTTCAGCTTGAGAGAGAAGGTCTGCCGCTATATAGACCGGATTAGCAGAACTATCGGCCAACACTAGTAATTCACTTGGACCGGCAGGCATATCAATGGCTATTCCATGTTGTGTTGAAATTTGTTTAGCCACTGTGACAAATTGATTTCCTGGCCCAAAAATTTTATCCACTTTTAATACTGATTCCGTTCCAAACGTTAGCGCCCCTATTGCTTGAATCCCTCCGATTTTTAAAATCTTTGTCACACCGCAAAGTTTTGCGGTATACAAAATAGCAGGGTGAATTTCACCTTTATCATTTGGTGGTGTACATAATATAATTTCTTCACAACCGGCTATTTGGGCCGGTATCGCTAACATCAAAATTGTTGAAAATAATGGGGCCGTCCCCCCGGGAATATAAAGACCCACTTTTTCAATAGGCCTTTTTTCCTGCCAGCAAATAACTCCTGGTGATGTTTCTATTTTAACAACTTCTTTGTGCTGTGCATAATGAAAAGTCTCAATATTTTTTTTAGCCAGCAGAATAGCTTCTTTTAGATCTTTAGAAACAGAATTTTGAGCTTGCTGTATTTCTTTTTGACTTACCTCAAAATTACTTAAACCAATTTTGTCAAATTTTAACGAATATTTTCTTACCGCTTCATCTCCATTCATTCGTATTTCACTAAAAATTTCATTAACCACGGGTAGAATATTATCAAATGAGGTTGCAGACCTCTTGAGAATTTTCGGCCAATTCTCTTTTTCAGGATATAGAATTTTATTCATCATTAATCACATTAAAGTACCATTTTTTCAATAGGTATTACTAAAATACCTTCTGCTCCAACATTTTTCAATTCGTCTATCAATTCCCAAAATTTTGGTTTTTCAATCACTGTATGGATAGAACTCCAACCTGGAGCCGCCAAGGGCAAGACAGTCGGGCTTCTCATTCCGGGTAAAATTTTGACGATTTCATCAATTTTATCATTTGGAGCATTGAGTAAAACATAATTCGAACTTCTGGCTTTTAAAACAGATTTAATTCTGAATTGGAGTTTGTCTAAAATTTCTTGCTTTTCTTTGGTAATAACAGGAGATACGGCAATGACAGCTTCTGATCGAAATAAAACTTCAACTTCTTTTAAGTTATTTTGAAAAAGAGTGCTCCCACTGCTTACAATGTCGCAAATCGCATCGGCAAGTCCTATATTTGGCGCGATTTCGACTGACCCCGAGATTTCATGCAAATCTGCTGATATGCCAAATTGATCTAAATATTTATTTAAGGTGTTCGGATAAGAAGTAGCTATCTTTTTGCCTTCTAAATCTTTTATTGAGTTATACTTAAAAGATTTTGGAACCGCCAAAGAAACCTTGCATTTAGAAAAATCCAATTTTTCCAAAACAGCAATGTTACCCCCTTTTTCTACCAGAAGATTTTCTCCAATAATGGCAATATCAACTACTCCATCAATTAAATATTGAGGGATATCACTATTCCTCAAAAATAAAATTTCCAATGGAAAATTTGAGGCAGTAGATTTAAGCTGGTTTAGTCCGTTGCTCACAGAAATACCCGCTTCTTTCAAAATATTTAATGAATCTTCATTTAGTCTTCCTGACTTTTGAATGGCTATTTTTAATTGTGTCATATTGTTTTTATCATATGTCTGAGTACCTCAAAGGGAAATAAAAAACCCGTTTGATATGCTCAAACGGGTTAATATTTTATGATTACATCACAACATATTTAGCTCGCCTGAAAGCAAGTTAACATATGATGGTGATGTAAATTGATTATATTCATTTCTTTATTTCAACGCAGCAAATATAAAAATAAAATATTTAGTCATAAAAAAGTTTTTGTCATTTTTTTAAGAAATTGTCCATTTTACTAACCATTATTTGATGTTGAGCTACCTTTTCTAAATAAAATGAATCAAATCATGAAGGACAAGATAGATTTTGTTAATTAGTTTTATTTGGTTAAATAATTTATTTTTGACTACTTTTTATGAAAAATGACCAAATCTATTTTTATACTTATCAGTATTTTCTGCTTTAAACTTTCCATTTTTGCACAAGATAAAATTGAATTTAAAGATTTTGAAATTCCTTCAAGCATACGGGCGATTGAAGTAATCAATGATTCCACATTGTTCTTTTCCGGCTCCAATGGAATTTTCGGTAAATTAGTAAATGATGATATTACTTTAGATTCAATCATCAATATGGATGGAAGTAAACCGGAATTTAGAGCCATTGCTTTTAATCGAAAAAACGTTTTTATTCTTTCTGTGGGTAATCCTGCAATGCTTTTTAAAATAGACCCTTTTCAAAAGAAAATGATCCCTGAGATTGTTTATTCGGAAGAGCACCAAAATGTATTCTATGATTCCATGACCTTTGCCGACGAGAATATTGGATATGCTATGGGCGACCCCACTGAAGATTGTTTTTCTTTTATAAAAACTGTTGATGGCGGCAATACCTGGATAAAGGCGGATTGTAATACATTACCCAAATTAGTTAATGGGGAAGCTGCTTTTGCCGCGAGCAATTCAAATATTAAAGCACTAAATAATTTTGTTTGGATGGTTTCCGGCGGCAAAGCATCTCGTGTATTTATGAGTAGCGATCAAGGTGAAAATTGGAAGGCAGTTCAGACACCCATTGTTCAGGGACAAGAAATGACCGGCATCTATACCTGTGATTTTTATGATGAAAATAACGGAATAATTATGGGTGGAAATTGGAATAATAAACCTGAGAAGTTTAGCAATAAAGCGATTACTAAAAACTCCGGCCTCATTTGGAGTTTGATTGCCGACAATGATTTACCTCCCTATATTAGTTGTGTTCGATACGTTCCAAAAGCAAATGGAAAGGAAGTTGTAGCCGTTTCAACAGAAGGGATTTTTAGTTCCTCGGATAGTGGCGAGCATTGGAAAATGATTTCAGACCGATCGTTTTATACCATACGTTTTACAAATAAAAACAATGCCTGGTTGGCTGGGCATAAGAAAATATCAAAAATCACATTTCATGAATAGGTTTAATTTTTTATTACTTTTTATATTCATTTTCTCTCTCGTTTCATGCAAAGATCATGAAATTGGCAAACAGTTGGGATGTATTTCGAGCAAATCATTATCAAACACTAAAGTATACATAGACGCGTTGAAAAAATTCAAATTAGAACTGCCTAAAAATTGGAAAACACAACTTTACGTCGATGATTATAAATCGGAAATATACTCAGCGGATACGACAATAGAATTGACGAGTTCTTTTATTCTAGATGTGGCATGGCATCAGGGAACCATTGATTTTGACGATGATTTCGTCCAGAAATTTGCTGATATTCAATTAAAGAATAAACTTCTATTGATAGAACAAGGTAAAATGACCGTTAAAGGATTTCCTGCCTTTTATGACCATTCCAAAGGACATCACAACGGATTTGACTATAATTTTGTCCAAATTTATATCAAAACTGATGAGGATGAATACTATGCATTGAGTTCAAAAGTCTACGGTATTGACAATATAGATGAACGATTATGCACTTCACTTTCCATACTTGATGGAATGGAAATGATCGATTAACATAGATCTCATTTCTTAAAATAAATGTTCCTATTTCGCGTTTTATATAAAAAATGCTATGAGAATAAAAACGCTTTTATTCTTCATTTTGGTTTGGATTAATTATTCCTGCAATCAAAGTGAAGAAGAAATTTTCCTAGATGATATACAATCGGGAACAAAAATTGAATCCTCTGCCGAGGTGCCAAATAAAGCAAATCAAGATACTGTAATTGAAAATTCTGAGAACGATCATTGCGGTGATGCCGTGGTATTTGAATTTATAGCGGGACAAAAAATTGATGTGGGTGAAATTACTGTGACAAATGATCAAAGTAAGATCTATGTAACCTACCAGACTACAGGTAATTGGTGGATTACTGAAACTCATTTATTTGTAGGTAAAAAATCTGATTTACCTCTTACTGCAAGTGGGAATCCAAAAATAGGTCATTATCCGTATCACGGGGAACATGATCATGTCCAATCAATTCAATTTGTAATAGATATTGATAGCGATTGGACAGTGGATAAAAATGGAGAATTCTGTGTAACCATTTCTATGCATGCTTCTGTTGTTTTGAAAAATAGTGAAGGAAATGTGCAACAATCTGAAACAGCCTTTGGTAAAGGTGATCAACCCATAGAATTTGAAGGTAGCCGATGGGGCTGGTATCATAACGTATGTTTAAATGACTGTGAAAGCATAAATGAAGATAGTTCTTCCTCTACAGGTGAAAATGGAAACGATGATTCCAGTAATAATGATACCCAAGATAATAATCAGATGGTTCATTTTGGATTTATTAAAAACGTCGATAAAGAATGCTTTTCTTTCCAGGAGCTGAATAAAATAAACTGGGGTTGGGCTAATGAATTTGATTTTAAATCATTGGAGGATCCTTTATCACAGGAGTTTCCTATTTATATAAAAATTGAAGATAACTGTTCCGAAACAAATACTATCGAAGTGGGTAAGGTTAGCATGACCATATTTGGGTCAAATACAGAATATCCCGAGTTAGTGATGAACTATACATTGACTGATAGTTATCGGATGAAAGGATTAGAGATCTATGTTGGATGGATAAACCCAACTTTAGCTGGGGAGGTCAAAGATTCAATTACTTTGGAGCAAATAATTTTGGATAACACTACTTATACCTATAAAAAAGGTATTATTGATTGGCCTGGAATAAAGGCGGATTTTGAATTGCCAAAGTTCTACGTGATTTCTAAAATAAAACTATAAGAATCGAGATTATTGGAAAAAAGGTTGTTTTTTAAAAAACAACCTTTTTTTTATGGCCGGAGCTCAAGAATTGATATTTTTGACAAAATTTTAGAGATGCAAAATATATTGGAGCGTTTTTTACGTTATGTGAAAATTGATACACAATCTGATCCTACGAGCGATTCTTGTCCGAGCACAAATAAACAATGGGATTTGGCAAATTTATTGGCCAAAGAACTAGTGGAGATTGGTTTAGAAGAGGTAAGTATTGATGAAAATGCTTATATCATGGCTACTTTGCCATCTAATATCTCGCAAAAAGTACCAACTATTGGTTTTATTTCTCATTTTGATACTAGTCCTGATTTTTCCGGAACCAATATCAATCCTCAAATTCATAAAAATTATAATGGTGAAGACATTGTTTTAAACAGAGAGGAAAATATAATTTTGTCTCCCTCGTATTTTGAAGATCTTTTACTTTATAAAGGACAGACCATTATAACCACAGATGGTAAAACATTGCTCGGTGCTGATGATAAAGCAGGAATTACAGAAATTGTAAGTGCCATGGAATATCTGGTTCAGCATCCGGAAATAAAACATGGCAAAATAAGAATTGGCTTTACACCCGATGAAGAAATAGGCAGAGGAGCTCATTTATTTGACGTGGAAAAATTTGGTGCTGATTGGGCATATACGATGGACGGTTCTCAAATTGGCGAATTAGAATTTGAAAATTTTAATGCAGCTTCAGGAAAAGTAAAAATTACAGGGAAAATCGTTCATCCGGGTTATGCAAAGGGAAAAATGATCAATTCAATGTCAATCGCTTCTGAATTTATTCAAGCCTTACCAAAAAATGAAGTACCTGAAATGACAGAGGGTTATGAAGGATTTTTCCATTTATCGAGTATAAAAGGTGATGTAGAGGGCACTGTGCTCCAATATATCATTCGAGATCACGACAGAGAGTTGTTCGAAAAAAGAAAAAAAATATTCTCTGATGTAGCAGTAAAAATTAATAATAACCTTAACCAAGATCTAGTTCAAGTTGAAATTAAAGACCAATATTTCAACATGCGAGAAAAAGTTGAGCCTGTGAGGTATATTGTAGATATTGCAGAAGAAGCTATGAATATGGTTGGTGTAAAACCCATAATTAAAGCAATACGCGGAGGAACAGATGGGTCTCAGCTTTCTTATAAAGGTCTACCCTGTCCGAATATTTTTGCCGGTGGACATAATTTTCACGGCAGATATGAATATATCCCACTTGAATCAATGCAAAAGGCAACAGAAGTTATTATTAAAATTGCTGAACTAACAGCAACAAAATATCAATCCTAGTTATTTAATGGAAAATAATACTTTACTCTCACTAGCCAAGAAATATGGCTGTCCACTTTATGTTTATGATGCAGAAAAAATAATTTCTCAATATCTAAGGTTCACAAAAGCATTCGAAGGAGGTGCGCCTTTAAAGATAAATTATGCAACAAAGGCACTTTCCAATTTAAGTGTTTTAAAATTATTTAAAAATTTGGGGTCAAATCTTGACTGTGTTTCAATTGGTGAGGTTTTATTGGGAATAGAAGCAGGCTTTGAGGCGAATCGTATTTCTTTTACGCCTAACGGTGTTTCAATTGAAGAGCTGGAAGAAGTAAAGAATATTGGTGCGAAGATAACTATTGATAATTTACATACGCTGAAGCTGTTTGCTGAAAAATATCCCGAGTATCCAATAAGTATTCGAATCAATCCGAATATTATGGCTGGAGGTAATGAAAAAATTTCTGTCGGTCATGTTAATTCAAAATTTGGTATTGCCATTCAGCATATAAATGAAGTCCATAAAATTATTGACGAGACTGGCCTAATAATTAATGGAGTTCATATGCATACAGGTTCCGATATTTTAGATGTGGATATATTTCTTCAGGGTACAGAAATTTTGTTAAACATTGCAAAACAGTTTAAAACTCTAGAATTTGTTGATTTTGGTGGAGGATTTAAGGTTCCTTATAAGGATGGTGATCCTTCAACAAATATTGAAACATTTGCAGAAAAATTCAACAGTCGTTTCGATGATTTTTGTAAAGTCTATGGTAAAAATTTAATGATGGTTTTTGAACCTGGTAAGTTTTTGGTGAGTGAATGTGGGTATTTTTTAGCCAAAGTAAATGCCGTAAAGCCTTCTTCCAATAGGGTTTTTGCGGCTCTTGATACTGGATTTAATCATTTAATTAGACCTATGTATTATAATGCATATCATCACATTACAAATATTTCAAATCCAAATGATGAAAAGAAAAAATACAATGTAGTGGGATATATCTGTGAGACTGACACTTTTGCTCATGATAGAGAAATTTCGGTGATATCTGCCGGCGATATTTTATGTTTTAACAATGCAGGGGCTTATTGTTTTAGTATGGCCTCTAATTACAATTCGAGATATTTACCGGCCGAAGTTTTAGTTTATAAAGGGGAAGACCACTTGATTAGAAAAGCCGAAACATTTAAAGATATCCTTCGAAATCAAACCCAAATTGAATTAAAGCCATAATATTATTCAGGGTATTCAATCCGGAGATGATATATATTATGTAGTTTTTTCTTAATGACTTTTTTGATGGTTTGTATCTCCTTAAATGTAATGTCGGCATTCATAAACTGACCATTACTCATCTGGGAATTGATTATCTTTTCTACCAATTCATCAATTAAGTGTGCGGTAGGAGCCTTTAAACTTTTTGAGGCTGCTTCACAACTATCACACATCATTAAAATAGCTGTTTCTCTAGAAAATGGAATCGGGCCAGGATATTTGAAATCATCTATATTTACTTGATCTGGAGTAAGATCGGTTTGCATTTTATAAAAATAATAAATGGTATTCGTACCGTGATGGGTTCTAATAAAATCAATCAATCGATCCGGCAAGCCATTCTTTTTTGCCATTTCAATTCCTTTAATCACGTGATCTCTAATAATCTTTGCCGAATCAGTTGGAGATAAATCGTGGTGCGGACTAACACTTGTTGTCTGATTTTCTATAAAGTACATAGGATTTAACATTTTTCCAATGTCGTGATATAAGGCTCCTGCCCTAACCAACATGGCATTTGCACCAATTTCATTGGCCGAGGCTTCAGCCAGATTAGCCACTTGCATTGAATGCTGAAATGTTCCTGGGGCTTTCTCATTTAATTCTCTAAGTAGTGTTGAATTTGTATCTGATAATTCCAATAATGAAACATCCGAAACCAGTCCAAAAACTTTTTCATAGATTAAAATGAGAAACAGAGATAAAAATGATAATACCCCATTTAAAGCAAACATTCCGAAATAAACCCATTGAATTTTTTGCTCTGAACCATTTTGAATAATTGAAAAAGCAAGGTATGCAACCGTATAAATGAGTGTAATTTTTAGAATCGAAACAAATAAATTTGCTCTTCTATGTAACTCTGAAACAGTTAAAATAGTTACCATTCCCGCAATTATTTGTAAAAACACGAACTCAAAACTATTTGGCACTATAAATCCTAAAAGCAATACCGTTAGGACATGTGTAAACAGCCCAAGTCTGGCATCAAAAAATGCTTTTAGTACTATGGGTAAAATAATAATGGGAACAACATAAAGGTAGCTTACAAAGTATTTTTGAACAATCGTAACGAGAAAAACAAATAGAACTATATTGAACAGAATAAAGGTGAGCTTTGTGTTATTGTAATAAATTTCTAGTCTGTATTTTTTAAGAAACAAAAACAACATCACCAAAACAAGCGCTACTAAAATCGTATAACCAACAACGATCCAGTTATAGCTTGATTTGCTCCAAAGTTGAGTGTCGTATTCCTTTTTCAAAGAATCTAATATTTCATACTTAGTGGCATCAACCATATCTCCTTTGGAAATGATCCTTTCATTTTCGGCAACAAAACCTTTTGTAAAGGATCTGTTTTTCAATTCTTCTTCAAGGGCTCGATTTGTTAATTCTTCATCGTAGAAAACATTAGGTTCCAGAATCTCAAAAAAAAGTGAAGTAAAATTGTTTTCTAAAGTTTCATAATTACTTTTTGCAAAATATTGTTGAATTGAAGATACCAAGTCATCAGTTGTAAATAAATTGTCTGATAAAATATCTGAAGCCTCATTACCCAAACGAAGCGTAATTAATTGATTTGATTGAATTTTGCTATTATCTGCTTTATTCAAAAAACCTACTTTATAGACATTATTAATGAATTTTTCGCCAAAACTCTTTAATCGAGTTTTGTTAAAATTTAAAGCCAAAGAATCCTTCAAAATAAGATCAATCTTGTTGTTGTAAACCTGAAGAACCTCTTCTTTTACATTTTCTTTTACCAAAAAAAACAATTGTTTGCTTTGTTCAATTTCTTCTTCTTCAGCATTTAATTCTTCCTGGGATTTTTGAATAGAAAAATCAAAAGGAGCATAAAGATTTTCATATTGCCAAGGTTTACCTTTTTGAAGATTGTATTTGAATTTTCCTCCTTTTGGAAAAAAGTATACGATTACCGCAGTCGTGATCAAAAACAAAAAAACCTTATAAATCAGTGAATGATTTTGATAAAATTTATTAATAAGTTCCTTCATATCTAACTTTGTTTCAAAAGTAATGAATTACTTATGTAAAATGTTCTTATCGCTCAATTTTTAAGGCTTTTTAAGTCCACTTCAATTAACGATCTGTATTTTCAATATAATTAAGTAATTTTACACAAATTTTTAAACTATGTCGAAAGAAGTCGTTATTGTCTCTGCCGTTCGGACGCCAATTGGTAGTTTTTTAGGTAGTTTATCAGAAATCTCTGCTCCTAAATTAGGAGCTATTGCTATAAAGTCGGCTATCGAAAGAATAAATCTGAATACAGATCTCATCGATGAAGTATTTATGGGCCAGGTTGTTCAGGCAGGAGCTGGCCAAGCGCCAGCTAGACAAGCAGCTCTATTTGCAGGACTTCCTGACCATGTTCCTTGTACTACGGTAAATAAAGTTTGTGCATCTGGAATGAAATCAATCGCTCTGGCTACTCAAGCAATCAAAAGTGGCGATATCGAAATTGCGATAGCAGGTGGGATGGAAAATATGAGTCAGATTCCGTTTTATTTGGATGGAAGAAATGGAAAGAAGTTCGGAAATATTGTGATGGAAGATGGTTTATTAAAAGATGGTCTTACCAATGTATATGATGGGAATCACATGGGGCTTTGCGGTGATTTGTGTGCCATGGAATATGATTTTTCAAGAGAAGATCAAGACGAGTTTGCAATTAACTCATACAAAAGGTCAAAAAATGCGTGGAATAAGGGCTATTTTAAAGATGAAGTTATTCCAGTAGAGATACCTCAAAGAAAAGGAGATCCAATAATTGTGAATGAAGATGAGGAATATAAAAATGTAAATCTCGATAAAATTCCAACCTTACGCCCTGTATTTTCAAAAGAAGGTACTGTTACGGCGGCAAATGCATCGACATTAAATGATGGTGCCGCAGCTCTGGTGCTGATGAGTTTAGATAAAGCCGAAGAATTAGGTTTAAAACCAATAGCAAAAATTAAAGGATATGCAGATGCCGGTCAAGCACCGGAAAAATTCACTACAACTCCTGCCCTTGCTATTCCTAAGGCCTTAAAACATGCCTCGATTAAACCTGAGAATGTAGATTATTATGAATTAAATGAGGCATTTTCTGTTGTAGGTCTGGCGAATATCAAAATTTTAGGTTTAGATCCGGAAAAGGTAAATGTGCATGGCGGAGCAGTCTCTTTGGGTCATCCTTTGGGATGTTCTGGTGCAAGAATAATAGTTACGCTCATCAATGTTTTAAAACAACACCAGGGTAAGATTGGTGCTGCCGGTATTTGTAATGGTGGCGGGGGTGCAAGTGCAATGGTAATCGAGCTGATTTAATTTTGATATAAATTAAATGAACCACGGTATTTGCTTCTTAAATGCTATTCCGCTTCGATTAACACCGGATCACAAAAGCGAAATGATTTCTCAGGTATTATTTGGAGAAACCTTCCTAATTTTAGAAAGCAATTGTGAATGGGCAAAAGTAATTCTTGATGAAGATAACTATGAGGGTTGGATTTCTCTGAACCAGATTAAGCTAATCTCAAATACAGAGTATACAACCGTATCAAGTCAATCAAAAAAATATTGCCATGAGCTAGTTAGCCATGTGCAAATAAATGAGGATTTTATTCCAATTTCTTTAGGAGCAAAAATATTGACGTCGGACGCTAAAAATAAATTATTGGGGAATACTTTTCATACCGAGTGTGATACAGTAGAAGGATGTAAGAGCAAAAAGGAAATCGTTAAAACAGCTTATTATTATTTGAATTCTCCTCATTTGTGGGGCGGTAAAACGCCCTATGGCATAGATGCTTCTGGATTCACTCAAATGGTTTATAGAATAAATGGATTTAATCTTTTAAGAGAGGCTTATCAACAAGCAAGCCAAGGAGAAGTATTGAGTTTTATTGAAGAGAGTGAGCCGGGTGATCTTGCTTTTTTTGACGATGAAGAGGGTAATATTATTCATTCAGGAATTATATTAAGAAATCATAACATTATTCACTGTTGGGGTGAAGTGAGAATTGATCGTATTGACCATAGTGGTATATTTAATGTCAAATTAAATAAGCACACCCATAATTTAAGAGTAATCAAGCAAATATTTAAATAGAACTAACCTATTTTAAGAGATTTCACTTTACCTCTATTTTTATCTAAAGATTCAAATTGTGAGTTGTTTGAAACAAAATTAGGAACTAATTCTTTAAGAACCGTTACTATTTCAAATGTATCAAGCAATTCAACTTTCATCAATTTATCAATTGCTTTGCTCGCTTTTTCAAAATCAACTTTTTGTGTTTTAGCGATCAATATTTTTTCATGATAGGTGGGTATTGTATTTTCTTCATTGGTAAGTAATTCCTCATATAACTTTTCTCCAGGTCTTAAACCAGTAAAAGTAATATCTACATCTTCAGGATAACGTAAACCACTTAAATTGATCATTTTCTTGGCCAGATCAACAATTTTGACAGATTCACCCATATCAAAAACATAGATCTCTCCTCCGTTACCCATAGCGCCTGCCTCTAAGACCAACTGACATGCCTCTGGAATGGTCATAAAGAATCTTGTAATTTCAGGGTGTGTCACGGTCAATGGACCGCCCATGTCAAGCTGCTTTTTAAAAAGTGGAATCACTGATCCATTTGAACCTAATACGTTACCGAATCGAGTTGTCACAAATTTAGTTTTACCTAAACCATTCAAATAATTAGCATGTATCTCCGCTACCCGTTTTGTTGCTCCCATCACATTGGTAGGATTAACTGCCTTATCCGTTGAGATCATCACAAATTTATCTACATCAAATTTGGTAGCCAATTTCATTAGAATGCTAGTCCCAAAAACATTAACCTTAACTGCCTCATAGGGATTGTCTTCCATTAAAGGAACATGTTTATAGGCAGCAGCATGAAAAATTATATCAATTTTAATTCGGTTGAACAATTCTGCCATGCGATGTTCGTTTCGAATATCTGCTAATTCAACAGAAAAATGTTTAACACCTGTTCTATTAAAATCTTGCTGAAGGTCGTATAAGGCAGATTCAGACTGATCTAACAAAATTAAATGCTTATAACCGTATTTAGATACCTGCCATGCAATTTCACTCCCAATTGAACCTGCTGCCCCGGTAATTAAAACCACTTTGTTTTGGAGATCCTTTTGAACAATTGGGTTATTAATTTTTATTGGCGACCTCTCCAGTAAATCTTCAATCTTCACATCAGTAATCTGCGATAAATTGAGGTTTCCATCTATCCATTGTTGAACAGGTGGCACGATTTTCACTTTTACAGGTAATTGTGCCATTTTATCAACTTTATCAAAAAGAACGAACGGTTTAATATTTTGAATAGAAAAAATGATTTCTTTCACATCATTTTTCTTGATGAACTCAGGGGTGATTTTTTCAGGATCATAAATTTTTATTCTATTGAATTGCTTACCCACTTTTGCCTTACTATCATCTAAAAAACCAACAATTCTATAATTATTTTGATTCGCATTTTGCATTGTAGTATAGGTCAACAGACCGGAATCACCCGCACCATATATCAAAATATTTTTTGGTGGTTTATAACTCGAAATTACCCGATTAAACAAGTATTTAAAAATAAATCGACTTGATATTAATAAAACAATGTTTAACAAATAATGAATGAAGATAATCCCTAGAGGAATTCCGTATTCTTGATAAGATTCTAAATATCTAACTGCCAATGTTGACAACAGAATTAATCCCATTAACAAAGTGGAAGACCAAAAAACTGAGATGGCATCTTTAATTCCAGTGTGTCGAACAATTCCTTTGTAAGATCCTACCAATCCAAAACTTATAACGGCAAGGACGAAAACAAATGGTAACTGTGGCACAATATCCTGACTTTCAAAGTTGAGCTTAAAATTAAAGCGTATCAGGTATGCCAGAAAAAATGCCTGCATTGTGATGGAAAGGTCTATCAGCAATACAACCCATCTATTGGTGTATTTATTTTTTCTCCCTTTAAAAATTTTGGTCATCGGTTAAGTTAATTCTAAAAAATGTATTGCAAAAATACTAATAGATTTTTTTTAATCTTGTCTTTTTAGCAAAGAAATCATTATTTGTCTAATTATTTCCTAAAATTATTGGTAATCCATCTTCACCACCGCCAATCACAATTACCTTCGAATTTGGAGACTGGGCCATTTGCAGAGTAGCCTCAATTCCTTTGTCCTTTAAAATTTTATCTGTTAAGGATGCACTCAAAATACTATTCGCGTCAGCCTTACCCTGAGCTTCAATTCTTTGCTTTTCTGCTTCTTTTTTAGCCTTTGCCAATCTAAATTCATACTCCAAAGACTCCTGTTCTTGACCAAGTTTTCTTTCAATGGCATCTTTAATTGCAGCCGGTAATGTCACATCCCTTACTAAAACTTCATTTAGTTGAACATATTGATCTTCGATGATTTTTTTTGTTTCATCAAAAATCTCATTCTGTATAACATCCCTTTTACTTGAATAGATTTGTTCCGGTGTATATCTACCAACTACGCTTCTTGTTGCAGAACGAATTGCAGGCTTAATAACTCTTTCAAGATAATTTTCACCTTTGGTTTGGTGCAAAACACCTAAATTTTCAATTTGAGGTTGGTACCATGCAGTGGCTTCTAATTGTATATCTAACCCATTTGATGATAATATTTTCATCTTTTCTGTGAGTTCCTGTTGACGAACTTCATAGATTATAACCTTATTCCAGGGTGCTACAAAATGAAAACCTTCACCTAAAGCCGGTTCATCTGTAACAACTCCACCAGAAAATCTTTTCCAAAGAACCCCTGCTTCTCCTGCTTCAATAGTTACTGTAGATTTTGATAAGAAAATAAGTGCTAATACACCTAGAAAAATTATTGGGAGAATGTTTTTTGGAAATTCAAGTCGTTGTTGAGACATATATTTTAAATTTAGAGTTTTAATAAAATCCTTGGCTTTTTTTATAAAACCATTCTAAGGTCAAAGATACAGTAATTAAGACTAAAATCCATTTTATATCAACAAATGATCGTTCGGTGATATGTTCTTTTATAATCGGGGTAAACCTTTTTGAATTGTATAATTCGGATTTTAAAGAATCAATTTCATTGGGTAGAAATATTTTACCATTACTGAGTAAAGCTAACTGATTCAAATCCTTATAATTGGAGGCCTTGACAATATCTTCAGCGGAATAATCTAAAATTTGAAAACTGCCCATTATCTGTTCACCTGAAATTCTATTTATGTTGAAATTATATTTTCCCGAAGGCAAAGAAAGACTTGTTTTATATTGATTATTTTTAAAAACCATCGGGTAATTCTTTTTGAATTCCTCATTTTCAGATCTCAATTCAACAACCAATTCTTCTAATTTATTGGTATTAAAATTCGCATCGTAAATCTTCAAACTCAGGTCTAACAGCTCATCCTTGTGTATGATTTTTTCGTAATCCAAGGTTACCTGATCTTTGTGCTGAAATTGTAAAAATTGAATAATTCCATCAAAATAATCTTCAAAGTGCTCTATGCTCACCACATTTATCCCATTAAAAAATTGCCACTGAAAAAGATTTTCTGCAAAAAGATAAACTGAACGATAGTTATCATTCTCAAATACCAATAAAGGATTTTTTAATTCATCTTCCCATAAAACATCATGTGGGTTTCCTATTTTAA
>CAZWAN010000062.1:0-17250 GCA_964631875.1 uncultured Flavobacteriaceae bacterium | reverse complement strand
TTCAATAACAAATCTTAACTTTCGTCCTGATTTTACATGTTGGCTAAAATTCCCTTACCCAACAAAAAACAGGTCGTAAAATAACCCCCCATGAACCCAAAAATATCCATTTCAAAATACCAGGCCTGTCTGCTGGGTGGTGCGATTGGCGATGCGCTTGGTGCGCCCGCAGAATTCTTGTCTGCCAAACAAATTCAAACCAAATACGGACATAGAGGAATTACAAGTTATGTGGAGTTTACTGATGGGAAAGGTGTATTTACTGATGATACACAAATGACCCTCTTTACCGCCGAAAGTCTGTTGCGATTGGGCCGAGGAGAAAAAAGTATTTTAAATACGATAACGTATGACGCTTACCAGCGTTGGTTATTTACCCAGGATCATCCTTTCAGTCAGGATCAATCCAAAAATAACGGATGGCTTATGAAGGAATCCGCTTTATACCAGCGTAGGTCTCCAGGTACTACTTGCCTGGTCTCACTGAGAAGTAATAAACCCGGATCAATTCTTCAACCCATCAATAATAGCAAAGGTTGCGGTGCGATCATGCGTATGGCCCCGGTTGGACTCATGTATTTCGGTAAAGCTGAAGAGGCGTTTAAAATTGGATGTGACCTATCTGCCCTTACCCACGGACACCCTTCCGGATATCTCTCTGGTGGTTTTTTTGCGGCCCTGATCGCTGATCTGGCTGTTGGCCTCGACCTGAATACAGCCGTCCAGCATGCCATAGAACAACTAAAAAAATGGGTAGAACATGAAGAGACCTTGCATGCAGTTCAATGTGCCTTAGACCTTTTTCAAGAAACGAAAAAAAGCAAAAGCCTGTCACCCGAAATCATAGAACAATTAGGCAGTGGCTGGGTGGCTGAAGAAGCCCTTTCCATTTCTTTATTTGCTTCTTTATACCATGAAAAAGATGTCAAAAATGGACTCATTCTTTCTGTAAACCACAGTGGAGATTCGGATAGTACAGGGGCTATTACAGGCAATATTTTAGGACTGATCAATGGATTGGAAAGCATTCCCGAAAAGTGGATCTCAAATCTCCAAAGTAAGGACATCGTGCTGGAAGTAGCGGGCGATCTGTATACCCAAGCCCTGCTAGAGGAAAGACCTACGGATGACAAGTGGTTTGAAAAATATCCATCAAGATGATAAAATGATATATTTGTGAGGAGATAAATTTTTAGAAATGATTTAAAGCCTCCTGTGATAATAAATGACACCATGAAAATAAATCGATTCATTCGAGCTTTCAAGGCTTTCCTTTTGCTGCTCTCTGCCTGTATGATCAGTTGTGGTCAAAAAGTAAAATCATTAGAAGAAATTAAACCAACCGATATTTCAGTCCTCGAAGGCCAAATAAGCTCACGGCTTCGTCAATATGAAGATTACTTACAAAAAGGCGATTCAATTGCCTTGACTAATATGTATACGGATGATGCCGAAATACTTCCTTCTGTGACAGGTAAAGAAAACATTAAAAAGATCTTTACTGCAATGATACGAGATAGTGTAGTCGGGTATTTTGAAACAACCCATTTATGGGGAAACGATGCATTGCTAGTTGAAGAAGGAAAAGGAGTCTGGTCAAGAAAAAGCGGGCAGACCGAAAGTAAAGGAAAATATTTACTCGTGTGGAAAAAAGAAGGAGGAGATTGGAAAATTTTGCGCGACACCTGGTTTCCTGAGAAATAAATTTTTCGCATGCGGTAATCAATAAATTAGGCGCAGTCGCAAAGCTACAGGCAAAATGTGATAACTTAAATAAACAGATAAAATAAGAACTGAAGTATGGTTGTATTAATTTTAACTTTTGGATTTATTTTCGGAGCGATCTTGCAATATGCAAGTCTGAATAAGTATAATGTAATCAGCGGATTGGCAGTACTAGAGAATTTTGCCGTTGCCAAAGCCATCGCTCTGGCTATCGGAGTTGGATCTATTTTATTGACCATCGAAATTGGAATGGGTCTCGCTTCTTATCATATCAAGCCCCTCGTCTTGGGAGGTATTGTTCTGGGTGGATTATTGTTCGGAACCGGAATGGCCATCTTGGGTTATTGCCCGGGTACGCTCGCGATTTCCTTGGGGCAAGGTTCTATAGACGCGCTGATAGGTATACTGGGTGGATTACTGGGTGGTTTGATCTATACTTTGTTCCAACCTTCTCTTACCGGTCTATTGGGACCCGATCTCGGCAGTATTTCTTTGCGTTCCCTCAACGAGACAAATGCCGTTTTCTATACCCTTATTGTTATACTAAGCGGGCTTTTCATTGCTATTTCATTTTGGTTGCATAAAAAGGATAAAATAAAAGATTATAAATGGTTATTTGCAGGAATCGCTCTTGCAGTTTTAAACGCCATCCTATTTTTAACGGCTACCTTTAACAGACCCATTGGTGCCTCAACTGCCTTTCCCTATGCTGCTGATTTGCTGGCTGGAGCAACCGAAAACAGTTATTTCGAAAAGATTAAAAATTCAGGAAATTGGCAAGTGATCTTTCTATCGGGTGCTCTTTTAGCGGGATTTATTATTTCTCTGATCAAAAAAGAATTTAAATGGGTCTTGATCCATAGTAATTGGGAAAAATTTAAAGGTTCGTCCAAGACCAAAAGAATTATTTGGTCTTTCATAGGGGGTTTTATACTGATTTTTGGAGCGCGCATGGCAGGAGGCTGCACAAGCGGACATATTTTATCTGGAGGCATGCAAATTGCGGTGAGCAGTTTGTTGTTTGCCCTATTTACTTTTGCAGGACTCTTGATTACCGGTAAATTCTTCTATCACAAAAAAGCTCGCCGGTAACCAAGACTAGGAACGATCTTTTCGAAAAAGCAAACAGGCCCCGAACTGAATTAATAGATTAAAAATGAGCCTTAAAAATACCGCTTCTCTCTCTTTACTTATATTGAGTCTGTTGTTCTACTCCTGTAAAAACGAGCATAAGATACCGAGAAAAGAGATAGATATCAACTTTTACACCTCTGAACACTATCAATTCGTCGAGGTTGACGAAGGGATCCGGATGGCCTATGCAGCGCTTGGAAGAGCCAATGATCCCGTCGTTCTTTTGTTACACGGCGAACCGAACAGTTCATTTATTTACAGAGAAATCGCCCCACTGCTGGCCGAACAACATTTTAGGGTCATAGTCCCTGACCTGGTCGGATTTGGCTATTCAGATAAACCCGAGAAACAGGAACTGATAAGCTATGCCCATCAGACCAAATGGCTGAATACCTTTATAGATCGACTGGACTTAACAGACATCCATCTCTTCGCGCATGACTGGGGAGGTATGATCTCCTTGAGGATCGTTGCGGAAAGACCCGATCTTTTCAAAAAAGTGGCCGTTTCCTATAGTTACTTGTTTGAAGGAGATGAAAAAATTCCGGATAGCTTTCTCGGTTTTATCAATTACGCCCAAAATGACCCGAACTTTTCCGCGGGAAATATCATGGATTGGGGTACGAAAACAAAATTAGCGGATTCGGTTAAGGTAAAATACAACGCTCCTTTTCAGCAGGCATCCCAAACCATTTTCGTTCGAAGATTTCCTTCTTTGATCCCCACCAGTACCGCTGACCCGGAGGCAATTGTCAATCAAAAATGTAATGCGCAATTAAAACTTTTCTCCAAACCCTTTATCACGATCTGGGGAAATAATGAAGACCTGATGTGGAAAGACAAAGACAGTTTATTACAGAACCTTGTCAAAGGAGCAAAAAACCAAAGCCATCACACCCTGAATGCCGACCATTTTATTCAGGAAGATCAACCTCTTGAACTCGCTAAGATACTCATTAGGTTTTTCAAAGCCATTCGCTGATCGACCCAAAACACATGACCGAAATCATAAAAAAATTGATTTGCTTCCTCTAATTTTATGGGTTGAAATATAAACCACAAAGCGATGAACAAACACCTGGTACTCGGTAACGAAGCTTTGGCACAAGGAGCAATCGATGCAGGAATTTCCGGTGTCTATGCCTATCCGGGAACACCATCAACAGAGATCACAGAATATATTCAACATTCAAGATTCGCGAAGGACAGGAGTGTGCACGCTACCTGGTCCGTTAATGAAAAAACCGCCATGGAATCTGCTTTGGGCATGTCTTATGCCGGAAAAAGAGTACTAACCGTGATGAAGCATGTGGGACTGAATGTGGCCAGTGATGTGTTTATGAATATGGCTGTTTCGGGTATAAACGGCGGACTGGTGGTGGTAGTGGCTGATGACCCTTCGATGCATTCCTCACAAAATGAACAGGATTCTCGTTTTTACGGAAAGTTTGCCTCCGTCCCCATTCTGGAACCTTCAGACCAGCAAGAAGCTTATGATGTAATGCCCTATGCTTTCGACCTTTCAGAAAAACTTCAATTACCTGTACTGGTGCGCATGGTCACACGTCTTTCTCATTCGAGGTCAGGGGTAGTATTTATGGACCCCAATGCACAAAAGGAAATCGAACTACCTGAAAACACCCGGCGTTTTGCCTTGATCCCTGCTTTTGCAAAAAAAGGCTTCGAAAACCTGCTCAAAAAACGTGAATTACTCCTTGATTTCTCCGAAAAATCAGAGCTCAACAGCCTTGAAATTAAAGAAAACAAAGAATTAGGTATCATAGCCTGCGGTATAGCCCGTAATTATGTACTTGAGCATATGGACCTGCTCAAAATTAAACCGTCCATCTTAAAGATCTCCCAATATCCGCTTCCCAAAGAGAAAGTAAGCGCGCTGTATCATCACTGTAAAAAAGTACTCGTCGTGGAAGAAGGCTATCCAATGGTAGAAGAGCTTCTTCACGACTATTTTCATATCGATCAAAAAATAATCGGGAAATTATCAGGCCATTTACCCATGACAGGAGAGCTGACGCCTAATCTGGTCGGCAAGGCTTTGGGTCTGAAACAAGAATCCTTAGCGCCGGTTCCTGAGATCGTTCAAAGCAGACCGCCGCGTTTATGTGAGGGCTGCGGACATACCGATCTTTTTAATGCCATCAACCAACTTTTGCCCGAAATTGGAGACAAAAGAGTCTTTGGTGATATCGGTTGTTATGCGCTGGGTGTACTCCCTCCCCTAAACACCATCAATACCCTGATCGATATGGGTGCTTCCATCACCATGGCCAAAGGGGCTGCCGATGCAGGTGTAAAAAATGTGATCGCCGTGATCGGTGATTCTACCTTTACTCACTCCGGTATGACCGGACTGCTGGACGCGGTCTATGAAAATTCTCCTATCACGGTCATTATCTCCGATAATTCTGCTGTGGCCATGACAGGCGGACAAGATTCTACGGCCGTGGGAAGGCTAAAAAACATTTGTCTTGGACTGGGTGTAAGTCCCGAACATATAAAAGAGATCGTGCCCTTAAAGAAAAATCACGAAAAGAATGTCTCTGTTATCAGAGAAGAACTGAAACATCAGGGAGTTTCTGTTATTATTTCTGAAAGACCCTGTATCAGACTTTCCAGAGAAAAGAAAGAAGAGATCAAAGAGAAAATCACTTCCTTACACGAAACATTATCCCTATGAAAACAAATATCATCATCGCCGGTGTAGGCGGCCAGGGGATCCTGACCATTGCCGCTGTGCTGGATACCGCAGCTCTCAGTGAAAATTTATTTGTCAAACAATCCGAAGTACATGGAATGAGTCAGAGGGGAGGGGCAGTAGAATCACATGTGCGCATTTCAGATACGCCCGTCCATTCTGACCTCATCCCCGAGGGAAAAGCTGATCTTATCATAGCCGTAGAACCTATGGAATCGCTGCGCCATTTGCCTTTCCTCAAAAAAGGCGGTACACTCCTTACAGATACCCAGACTTTTGAGAATACCGGTAATTACCCCGATAAAAAAGCTTTGTTCAACACCATAGAAAAATTTCCCCTTCACCTCATGCTTGATGCCACCGAAGAAGCCAAAACACTGGGAAACTCAAAAGTGGCCAATATGATCCTTCTCGGTGCAGCCTCTGTGCTGCTCCCGCTTAAAGAAAAGAGTCTGACTCAGGCCATTGAAACGATGTTCTCCACAAAAAGTGAAAAAATGACGGCGCTTAATTTAGAAGCATTTTATAAGGGTAAAGAACTGGCTTACCAACGTGTTTGAATTGACCGAGTGTAATCAATTATAAGATCGCTTTAAACCGATCTTTTTTCTTCATGATTTTTTTTACTGCTTGTGCGAGAATTTGGATGCCTTTGTCTATTTCATTTTTAGGGACATTGGCAAAAGACAGTCGCAGAAACTGATCTCCTTTTCCTTCAGGATCGAACGTGCGCCCCGTGACAAAAACCACTCCTTTTTTGACGCTTACCTTAAACACATTTTTAGACCGTACGCCTCCCGGGAGTTCTACCCAAATATAAAAACCTCCTTTGGGTTCATTCCACACCACGCCCTGAGGCATGTGTTTTTTCAAACTGCTTATCATCATGTCCTTTCTGACGGCATATTCCTGACGGAGGAAACCGAGGTAATTTTTCAGCGCTCCCTGTGCCATAAACTCATGCCCTAGTATCTGGCAAAAATTTGAGGTACAAGCATCTAGTGCCTGCTTGATGGTTTCAGCTTTGTCAAAAATATCAGGTGACGCAAGCATAAAGCCCAATCGAAATCCGGGACCGAGAATTTTTGAAAAAGAGCCGGTATAGATGACGTCTACTTCTCCGGTATTCATGGCCTTCATCGGCAGGGCAAGTCTTTTGTCTTCTTCTTTAAAATAAAGATCACTGTAAGCATCGTCTTCGAGCAATAAAATACCCTTGCCGGCAAGGGTGTTGAGCAACTCTTTTTTGCGTTCTAAAGAGTAGATGATACCTGCAGGATTGTGAAAATTAGGGGTTACGTATAAAAATTTAGGCTTTTTGGGCAACTGGTCCAATACTGCTTTGAGTTCGTCTATCAGGATCCCATTTTCATCCACCGGGATACCGATGATCTTGGCTCCATAAGTTTCAAAAACAGTTAAAGCTCCCACAAAACAAGGCTTTTCAGTGAGGATAATATCTCCCTTATTGATAAATTCCTGCGTAATGATACTGATCGCCTGAAGCGAACCGGTAGTGATGAGGATTTTATTTTGCTCTACAGGCAATTCTTTTTCCTTAAGGAATTGTTCTAGAGTCTTTACCAAAGGCGGAAAGCCGGAGGTAGGACCGTATTGAAAACAGAGTTTTTTTAATTCCTGCGAAAGTGAATGAAAGATCTCTTCAACCTCCTTCACCGGAAAAAGATCATTGTTGGGCATTCCACCTGCAAAGGAGATCATGTCTTTCCCGGAGGATTGTTTCATGAGCAATTTTACATCCTTTGCATGCATGGAATTGACCATATGTGAAAAATGATAGGCCATCTCCGAGCTTCTTTGAATCAAAGTAATGAAAATTTATTCATTTAGATATTGATAAAAATCAGTCTATAAAACAGAATTTTTCTCTTATTTTATAAAGAAATTAAGATGAATTTTTTCATATCCATAAAAACCCATGATCCATCCTGATATCATCAACCCAAAGCAAATTGTTGTCATCGGAGGTTCTGATAATTTGGAAAGCCCCGGAGGCAGGGTGCTTCAAAACCTATTAAAGCATCAATTCAAAGGAGAGCTCCATGTGGTGAATCCAAAAGGAGGAGTGATTCAAGGTCAACATGCTTTTGAACGGGCTGAAGACCTTCCCGAAGTATCCATGGCCATCATCGCCATACCTGCAGTCCTGGTACCCGGAGTGGTAAAGCTCCTTACAGAAGAAAAAAAAACCAAGGCTTTTATCATTTTATCAGCGGGATTTGGGGAAAAAGACCAAAAAGGCTACGCTTTGGAAGAAGAGATCAAAACGCTCATTGAAGGTGCCGGCGCTACCCTGCTCGGGCCGAACAATATTGGTGTCATCAACCGGTTTTATGCAGGGGTTTTTACCTTACCTGTTCCCTCGCTAGACCCACAAGGGGCAGATCTGTTGTCGGCCTCAGGAGCTACTGCTGTCTTTATGATAGAAGTGGCACTTAGTATGGGCTTAAAATTTTCGAGCGTATATACATTTGGGAACAGCGCCCAGACCGGTGTGGAGGATATGCTGGAATATATGGATATACACTATGAGGAAGGAAAAAGTGCCAAAGTAAAATTATTGTATATCGAGAGTTTTAAAGATCCGGCCCGTTTTTTAAAACATACCTCTTCCCTCATGGCAAAAGGATGTAAAGTGGCAGCCATTAAAGCAGGAAGAACGGAAGCAGGCAGCCGCGCGGCTTCTTCACATACCGGTGCCATGGCAAGCCCCGATGCTTTTACAGACGCCCTTTTCAAGAAGGCGGGCATCATCAGGTGTTTTGGCAGAACCGAATTGGTAAACGTAGCGGGAATTCTGCTTCAGAAAGAAAGCAAAGGAAAGAACCTGGCGATCATCACACATGCCGGCGGACCCGGGGTCATGCTCACTGATGTACTCTCACAACATGGGATGAAGGTGCCACAGATCAAAGGAACACATCGGGAGAATTTACTCTCCCGATTATACGACGGTGCCTCAGCCTCTAACCCTATAGATCTGTTGGCCACAGGTACGGCCGACCAATTGGGAGCAACCATTGACTATGTCGAAAATAACCTTAGTGAGATCGATGCCATGGCGGTTATATTTGGTAGTCCCGGTTTGAGAAATGTCTCAGATGTTTATGACGTACTCAGCAAAAATATCAACAAGTGCAAAAAACCCATTTATGCGGTTTTACCTTCCGTATTGAATGCCCGTGAAGAGATCAGTACTTTTCTTGCTAAAGGAAATACGGCTTTTTATGACGAAGTCTTGTTTGGAGAAGCCCTGGCAAAAGTATATAACCACCCAAATCAAAAGAAACATAAAAATGAAGGGGTCGACCTGGATGAAAGATCGATTGGTTCAATCATCTCTCAATGTCAGGACGGATATCTCTCAGCTGAAAAAGCGATGGAGATCTTACAGTTGATCGGAATCGAAGTGATCAATTCTACTTTTATCGACAAGGAGGCAGAACTCCTAAAAAAAGAAAGGGAGATCAACTATCCTGTGGTGCAAAAAGTCATGGGTCCGCTGCACAAATCAGATGTGGCAGGAGTCAGATTGAATGTGAGCAACAAAAGATCGCTTCTGAGAAATTTCCGGGAACTGATGTCGATCCCCAATGCAAAGGGCGTTACAATACAACCCATGTTAAAAGGCAACGAGCTCTTTATTGGTGCGAAAAGAGAAGAAAATTTTCCACCTGTTGTCCTTTGCGGAATCGGAGGAATCTTTGTAGAAGTGCTGCAAGATATTCAAAGCGCTATGAGTCCGGTGGTAAAATCAGAAGCCTTAGACATGATCGCCAACCTTAAATCATACCCCATACTCAAAGGCATTCGCGGACAAAAGGGAATCAATTTGGAACTTTTTGCAGACTATATATCCCGCATTTCGGCTTTGATGGTCTGCGCACCGGAAATCAAAGAACTCGATATCAATCCTTGTATAGCTTTGGATGATCGGATCACAACAGTAGATGTCAGGATTCGAATTGAGCATTGATCTTACCTTTGGGACCGGATGAAAAGGCTTATCCTTTTTTTATTGCTCAATTTTAACTCTTTTTGCTAAAAGCATAAGCAAGGTTTCCATCGTATTTGTATGAACTTTGTATCGTGATGTACTCGAATTATTTTAAGGGAATTATCAATGAAGGAAATGTACTTTCGCTATCCCCGAAAAGTATTACAACAATGATGAATATTATTCACCTTGAGGGGAAGTTGGCAGGAATGAACGCATTACGAGATAAATACGATAAGTTCAATTTTGGCCGCGAGATCTTTGAGGTAGAAAAAAGGCTTACTGACCTTACCGGTAATATCCCTCCGAGGCAACTGTTGGAGCGTTTTTATCAGTTAACGCAAAATGAAAGGTAAAAACCTGAATAATGAATTATTCGGGTGGAAAAGCATAGTTGAGGGGACAATAAAATTAATTGTGTCAAAGATCTTTTTCAGCTTCTATTTTCTATCCATCATTACAGATGCCCTAAATCAATTATTTTAATCAATATTTTTGCTTAATTACCAATTTAATCGCTGAAAATAAATTGGTAATGTGATGTCTATCAAAAAACACACCCCGATGGGTGGCCGAATAGCGAACTATGCTATGAGGGGCATTTCTTTATGTAGAGAATCGCAAAAAGTTGATTTTTTGAAGTCAAACCCTGATGGCCAATGCTTCCTTTTTCCTCATTGTTCAGCCGGGTCATGGGGCTTATTGGTCATTGCGAAAAAGACCCGTCAAGCATGTATACCGGGCACGTTCAGCCTAAACCTTTATCAAACAAGAGCATAGTTCACCCTTAAGCTTGGATCGATCTTTTGATCAAAAAATAAATACGCGTTAAATACATTGAGGATTAATCCCTAATTTTAGAACATCACCTACTTTAACTACACAAAACAATGAAATACGATTACGTCATCATCGGAAGCGGCTTTGGAGGATCTGTGTGTGCCTTGCGACTGAGTGAAAAAGGGTACAAAGTTTTGGTGATCGAAAAAGGAAAATGGTACAAATCAGAAGATTTTCCGAAAACGAACTGGAACCTGAGAAAATGGTTATGGCTTCCTTTCTTTCGTTTTTTTGGCATCATGAAGCTCAGCATTTTCAAACATGTAGCCGTTCTATCCGGCACCGGAGTTGGCGGTGGGTCACTGGTGTATGCCAATACCCTGCCCATTCCCAAAACTTCCTTTTTTAACTCCGGCAGCTGGCGTCAATTGTGCCGATGGGAAGAAGAATTAAGACCTTTTTATGAATTGGCACTAAACATGCTGGGCGCCACCAAAAATCCAAAATTGTTCGATGGCGATCTCGCTTTAGAACAACTCAGCAAAAATCTCGGTAAAGAAGATGAATTTGAAGCCACAAAGGTAGCCGTATATTTTGGAAAGGAAAATGTAACTGTACCCGATCCTTATTTCAACGGACAAGGTCCTGAGCGTACAGGCTGCAATTTTTGTGGTGCCTGCATGACCGGTTGCCGGCATAATGCAAAGAACACCTTGGATAAAAATTATCTCTACCTCGCGCAAAAACAGGGAGCTGAGATCATGGCAGAACAAGAAGTATATGATGTAGTACCACTTGATCATGCCGATGGTATATCGGGTTATGAACTCAGTATAAAATCGAGTACACGTTTCTTTAAAAAACGGCAAACTATTCAAACCCAAGGAGTGATCTTTTCAGGGGGAGTACTGGGTACCGTGAAATTATTGCTCAAGCTCAAACAGAAATCGCTTCCAAAGCTTTCACATAAACTGGGAGATGACATCCGGACGAACAACGAAACACTCATCAGTGTGTCAAGTTTAGAAAAAAATAAAAATTTCTCTAAGGGAATTGCCATTGGGAGCATTCTACATACCGATGAAAACAGTCATTTAGAGATCTGCAGGTATGGAGAGGGTTCAAATGCCTGGAAATTGGTACATTTTCCATATGCAACCGGAAAAAATGCCTTTGTACGGCTGACCAAAGTACTTGGAGCCTGGCTCAGATCCCCCCTGCAATTCTTAAAAATCTATTGGGTTAATCCCTGGGCAAAATCAACGGTTGTGCTCTTATTTATGCAAACATTGGATAGTACCCTGCAATTGAAAAGAAACTTTTTGGGCTTAACTACAACGGCATTGAGTACAGGCACAAAGCCTAGTCCCTTTATTCCGGAGTCTGTAAACCTCACCCGGGGTTACAGCAAAATTGTAAAAGGAAAGAATACTTCTTTTGCTCTGGAAACCCTGGCAGGTATTCCATCTACTGCCCATATTTTAGGAGGAGCCGTCATGGGTGCCGATGCATCAGAAGGGGTTATCGATAAAGACAATAAAGTGTTTGGCTATAAAAATATGTATGTGATCGATGGCTCCATGATCTCTGCCAATCCCGGGGTAAATCCCTCCTTGTCCATCACCGCTATTGCCGAAAGGGCCATGCATAAAATTTCGCCCAATCCTTCAAAGACCAAAACATGAAAAAAATAACCGGCTTCTTAAAAGGGTCTCTTTTCAGTTTGGGCCTACTGCTCATTCTGCTCATCGTATTCTTCGGGCATCGGGATAAGACAGTTGGCGAGTTGAAGTCACGCTATGCAAAAGAGCCTTCAGCTTTTGTCGAGATCGACGGGATGAATGTACATTACCGCGATGAAGGTGACTCCTTCGATTCCCTACCGCTCGTATTGATCCATGGCACTAGTTCGAGTTTACATACTTTTGAGGACTGGGCAAAGTTCCTAAAACCCTATAAAAGGGTAGTGTGCATGGACCTCCCGGGATTCGGCCTTACAGGCCCATTCCCAGACAGGAATTACAGCATTGACCATTATATCGATTTCCTGGAAAAATTTTTAGTCGCCAGAGGTATTAAACAATGTATTTTGGGTGGTAATTCCTTAGGTGGTTATATCGCTTGGGAATTCACCCTGAAAAAACCGGAAATGGTAGACAAGCTGATCCTTATCGATGCGGCGGGTTATCCTCAAAAATCGACCAGCGTGCCCGTTGGATTCGTTCTAGCCCGCACTCCGATCTTCAATAAATTACTCACCTACATAACCCCGCGGTTCCTGGTGAAATCGAGTGTTGAAAATGTGTATGCCGACAAAAGTAAGGTGTCAAAAGCGCTGGTAGACCGATACTTTGATCTAACCCTGAGAGCGGGTAATCGACAAGCACTGGTGGATAGGATGAAGTCGGGCTTTGATACGCTCAGGATACCCCAGATCAAAAATATACAAACACCAACCTTGGTTTTGTGGGGAGAGCAGGACCGGTTGATACCGGTGGCAAGCGCCTACCGTTTTCACAGGGATCTTCCAAATGACACATTGGTCATTTTAAACCATAGCGGACACGTCCCAATGGAAGAGAGTCCGAATGAAAGCGCGATGGCTGTTTTGAATTTTATAAAAAAGCAGTATTAAAATCAAAAAAAATATAGCTAAGAATTGGTAGCCAAAAGGAATTCAGCTCAGACCTTATCCAATTTCTATTCCTTTTCTCGTTGGTAGGATATAGTGACCTTTTTCTTTCCCCAATTTCGCGCTGCTGCTACATCGTTCCCCATATAAATATCGATCCTTTTTTGCCACCGACCGTGCATTTTGTCGAGAACCTTATAGGTGCCGGGCAATCCTTTAATTTTAACTTCCGTTTGATGTTTAAGCCCTAAGGGTATCAGATCTCTGGATACCGCAATACATTTCATGCCGGGTTTTAATTCATCGCCCCAGGCAGTAGTGTTGGGATGGTTCGGGTCAGTCTGAGAGGGTACAGAATTGTATGCAGAGGCGGTCACTTCCATCGTAATAGTCTCCGTTTTTGTACACGCTGCCAACAGGAAAAGAATTCCCAATAAACTCGTTCTAAGGGTATTTCTATAAAAATTCTGTTGTTGCATAGACCTATTCATCAGCTTTTTTAACATAGAAGATAAATTTGTTTCAGTCATTAAACTACAACTTTTAACTCAGATAAAGCAGAAAGCAGACCTCGAATTTCTTGAATTTTACGCTGATACTGATAGAGAACAGTAAAATTTCTACAGACTTCTATTATTCTGCTGACCCAGATCATTTTATAAACAAGCTGTCCTCCCTAACTTTATATTCATTTACGACAGCAACTTCAAAAGCTCACATAAAAAAGCAGATCATGAGATACAGGGTACACAAACTGGATGTCAAAAGAGACAATATGCAGGAAAAACTCGAAAAATTCATCAATCAACTCAACGGTGAGGTCATTTCTGTTGTTCCCAATGTCCGTCCCACCTTTCAATTCATGGGTGCCACTGCCAAAGTCGATTTTTTACTGATCGTTGAAAAATTGCATTCCTCCTAGAAAAGTGAAAAGGAACCTTAACCGAAAACAGAAGGTTCTCCAATAAGTTACTAACTATTTATAAGGGTTCCTTTGGAATATCCATTTATTCAATCGGTTCCACATAGAAATGAAGGGTATATGAACTTGCTTTGAGTAAATATTCTTCATGGGTAAAAGCCCCCCAACTGTTGTCTCCTCCTACACCCATTTGTCTATAGTCAACATTGAGTGTTGTCAAATCTCGAAAGGGCACATCTATGGTATGACGATTTTTCACGGTATCACCATCCCGGTGCCGTCCATCAGTTCTTTCCATCGATTCAAAGTCCTCCATGATCTGATGATGGGCACTTATATCTACCATAGGTAATCCGGTTATTTTCATCCCTTTTCCTAGTTTGTCAGTCAGACTTACCCAGCGCACATCACTTTTGTTTCCATTTTCCTGGGGCCTTATATAGGGCCAGTATTGTTCACTCACTGTACCACTGTAAATACCTATTTTCGCTCCTGTTTTTCTGTCCCAATAACTTTCAAAGGGGCCTTTGCCATACCAGCTCATGTTGTCAAATTCTCGTTTTACCTGCATGGTTAACCCTACCCGCGGCATCTCGGGTAGATCTTCATTCAATTTCTTTAACTGCATGGTTATTTGAATTTTTCCATCTCCTGAAATTAGATAAAACATCTCCACATTCGCCACAGATTCGCGGTTTTCATTTTTGAGCAAATAGCGCACAGTCACTTTTGCACGTAAACCATCGTTCGAAAAGTCGATAGAGGATAGTTCTCTGTTTTTACTCAGGTATCTCCAAACCTGACATCGTTTATGCAGATCATTTCCAAAGTCATTGTCCGTCGGTGCTCTCCAGAAATTGGGAACCGGTCCCATTTCATTTTCAAGGTACTCATTTCCATTGTAAGCTAAGGAGGTCATGATACCCGTTTTTTTACTGAATTTGGTCCTGATGGCTTTGCTACTCACATCAATTTCGTCCTCGTTTTTGGTAACGATCACTTTCTGATCTGTCTGCTGTTTTGAGGGAAGTTTGGCCTTTTGAAGTATAAATTGTTCCCAGGCTACCTCATGCCCTTTTGCCAATAAAAGATCGTTTTCTTTTAATATAGTACTCAGGGTAATGATGTATTCTTCGACCTCTGAAAATTGGGGTAAATCTTTTATGAAAACATCCTTTTCCTCTCCCGCTCCTATCTCAGGCACTTCCAGTTTTCCATGTTGGATGACCTTGCCGTTTTCCAGAAGCTCCCAATAAAAATCATACTTAGAACTGCTTGTAAAACTGAACAGATTCGTGATCTTAATACTCGGATTTTCCGCCTTATTTAATTCAAATCGGAAGGGCTGATATACTTTTTTTACCTCGTTCAGGGCCGGTTTAGGCGTGCGGTCAGGATCTACCAGTCCGTTGATGCAAAAGTTTCCGTCTGAAGGTACATCCGCCGGTCCGAAGTCGCCGCCATAGGCCCAGTATTCCACCCCATTTTCATCCTTTTTCACCAATCCCTGGTCTACCCAATCCCATATAAAACCGCCTTGCAGCACCGGATATTTGTAGATCACATCCCAATACTCCTTCAGGTTCCCTACACTATTGCCCATGGCATGAGCGTATTCACACAAAATATAGGGTCTGTCTGAATGATTTCTTGCGTAATCTTCGAGTTGTTCTATCCGCGCGTACATGGGCCCTACGATGTCTGTATTCGATTGGTATCCGGCTTGTTCGAACATGATCTTTCTGGAAGGATCTCTTTGTTTGATCCAATCATATCCTTTAAAAAATGCGGGGCCGTTGCCACATTCATTCCCCATAGACCAAATGATAATCGATGGTTGATTTTTGTCTCTTTCCACCATCCTTTTCATGCGATCCAAATGTGCCGGAATCCATTCTTCCCGGTAACCTACATGGGCAAGGGTATCAAAACTACCCTGATTCTCTGCACCCATCCCATGCGATTCGATATTCGCTTCATCAACAACATACAGACCATAGGTATTACACAATTCGTAAAATCTTTCCGAATGTGGATAATGTGAAGTGCGAACCGCATTGATGTTGTATTGTTTCATGGTTTGGATATCTTTGAGCAGGGTGGCCTCATCCATCACATGACCGGTTCTGTCGTGATGTTCATGCAGATTCACTCCCCTTACATAAATAGATTTGCCATTGACCAGCAATTGGCCATTCTTTATTGTAATGCTTCTAAAGCCTACTTGATTACCTGTCATTTCCAAAATCTCCCCTTCCGAATTTTTGTGCGTGAGAACAAGGTGATACAAATTGGGCTCTTCAGCACTCCAGGCCAATGCATGAGGGAGCCGATTTTTAAATGACAAGGCTGCTCGAAGATCTTCTATCTGATAGGTTTTTTCATCTCTGTATACCGCATTTTTGTTTCCATCTAATAAAACCGCTTCGATCGCACCCCCGGTACCATTTTCCCCCGAAAGCATTACTTCCAATTCAAACACACCCTCCGTGTAATCTGAATTCAAAGTCGAAAGGACAGAAAAATCTTCTATATGCGTTTTGTTGCGAACCAGGAGATACACATCTCTTGTGATACCGGATAAGCGCCAAAAATCCTGATCTTCCAGATAACTGCCATCCGACCAACGGTATACCTCAACGGCAAGTGTATTTTTGCCGGTTTGGACAAGGGGAGTAATATTGAATTCAGCAGGTGTTTTGCTGCCCTGACTGTAGCCTACTTTTTTACCGTTCACCCATACATACATGGCAGAACTGACTGCTCCGAAATGAAGGATCATTTCTTTATTTGTGCTGAGTTGATCTATTTCAAAAGTTGTGCGATAGGATCCTACAGGATTGTAGTGATCCTGAATTTTAGGCGGGGTCTTTTCATGGGGATACTTTACATTGGTATAAATAGGAACATCGTAGCCCAGGACTTCCCAGTTGGAAGGAACGGGAATGGTATTCCACGAGCTGTCGTCGTAATCAGACTCAAAAAAAGAAACAGGCCGCTCTGCGGGTTTCGTAGACAGATGAAATTTCCAGTCTCCATTTAAGGAGGTTAAAAACGGAGCTTTCTTCGGATCGTTCTTCAGCACATCCTCCATATTGAGGAAAGGTACAAAAGAGGCCCTGGGCGGGAGTTTGTTGATGCCAAAAACGGCCGGATTTTCCCAGTCTTCCATCGCTTTGGTCTGAATTGGGGTTTCTAAAGAACTGTTCTTGCTGGAACACGCGGCAAAAATAAACATTAGTAGGATAAAAAATTTTTTCATAACCATCGACTTAAAAATTGTCCAGTTGGGCATAGGTATGTGCTTGAAAAGTTTCATGAAC
>CAZWAN010000061.1:0-17576 GCA_964631875.1 uncultured Flavobacteriaceae bacterium | reverse complement strand
AAAAATTATGCTGATTATCAATGGGAAAAAGATCCTAATTTCTATGTTATTTTTGAACATTTGGGCCAAAATACAGAAGAAACACAATGGGTGAATTACAGATTGAACGAAGGGAAAGGAATTATGGTTTGGAGTAACCTGAACGGCAATTACAACGAAGCTACCATGGGTTACCACGATGGGGGTAAATCTGATTTTTCCTGGATTTCTTATTTGAAACGAGGATGGACCGTTCCGGCAAATATTGCCTATATGGAAAGCCATGACGAAGAGCGATTGATGTTCAAAAATCTATCATTTGGGAATTCAAGCGGAAGTTATACTATAAAAGACTTAAATACGGCCTTAAAAAGAGTTGAATTGGCCGGCGCATTTTACTTTACTGTACCTGGCCCTAAAATGATTTGGCAGTTCGGTGAATTGGGTTATGACGTAGGTATAAATGATCCATGCAGGGTATGTAATAAGCCTATCAAATGGGAGTACTTTAATGAACCTAATAGAAAGGCTTTGTACGATGCCTGGACCAAAATGCTGAAAATGAAAGATCAATTGACTATATTTCAAACAGATGATTTTACCTTAGATGTTGCGGCTTCTACAGGTTTGAAAAAAATTCAATTGAGAGATAAAAGTCAGAATCCGGAAGTAGAATACATTACCATTTTGGGAAATTTTGGGGTAACAACACAAAGTATAACCCCTAACTTTCAAAAAACAGGTACTTGGTATGATTTGATGACAGAAACTTCAATCAATGTTTCCAATGCTTCAGCCCCAATCAGTCTGGCTCCGGGGGAATATAAAATTTATGGAAGCAGCCAAGTGACCTTGTCTTCAGACATTTTTGTCAATGAGCAGTTTTCCACCTTATTTCCAAATCCGTCAACAGGATATTTTAGCGTGGGGAACGACGTTGACAAAGTGGAGATTTACGATGTACTCGGAAGAAAAGTGAAGCAATTTGAAGGAGATTTTAATGCAGACCACAGATTTGATACAAGTGAATTAAAACCTGCGCTGTACTGGTTAAAAATTTATAAGGACCAAGCCAGTGAAAGCCGACAATTGATTGTTCAATAAATTTGGGCCCTTTGATAAGTTTTTTCAAAGGGCTTTTTTGATGATTTCCAGAATTATATAAGCCATCGGAAGTTTTCATCGGTGGTTTTCTTTGTATCCGGATGCTAACACTGAACATTTTGTGTAACTCAATTGGTTTATTCCATGGTTTAATGTAACCGATATAAGGTTATGATACAATCCGATAACTCATAAAGACTGGGTTCAGGTAGGTCATTGCTATGAAAGGACTAGTAAATTGCACCATAAAGGGACTATTGGTGCACTCTCAGTGCAATCTCCGTGCAATCTCCGTGCAATCTTCGTGCAATCTCCGTGCACTCTCCGTGCACTCTCATCGGTATATTGGGGATCTTATATAGCCATTTACCCAAGTTGATCGCAAAGTGAGGTCTATGAGGTTCAAGGCTTCACTATCCTATGACAGGCAAAAAAAAAGACTGCCTAGTCAGACAGTCTTTTATTAGTTAATTTAAATCATTTTTAAGTTAATGATCTCTTGTTCTGTGAGCGGTCGCCACACACCTCTGGCGAGGTTTTTCTTGGTTAAACCGGCAAAATAAACCCGGTCAAGTTTGGTGACCACATAACCAAAATGTTCAAAAATCTTCCTAACAATTCGGTTTCTTCCCGAGTGAATTTCTATGCCCACCTCATCATGAGATTTTCCTTCTATATAGGAGATGTTGTCTACAAACACCATTTTACCCTCTAAGACAAAATTTGCTGCAATTTTTTGCAGATCACTCAAGGCTAACTTTTTGTCAAGCGATACATGATAGATTTTCTTTACTTCAAATTTTGGATGTGTCAATTTTTTAGCCAATTCTCCATCATTGGTAAAAAGTAATAGACCGGTTGTGTTTTTATCAAGTCTTCCTACGGGATAAATTCTTTCTTTCGCAGCGTTAGCTACCAGATCCATCACCGTTTTCCTTCCCTTTTCATCGTCCATAGTGGTAATGAAATTCTTAGGCTTGTTAAGGAGAATGTATCTTTTGGTTTCTTGGGAAATGACAGTATCATCAAATCTAACCTCGTCACTTGGTTTAACTTGAAAGCCCATTTCAGTCACTATGTTGCCATTTACTTTCACATTCCCTGATTTAATGAAAGTATCAGCTTCTCTTCTAGAGCAAATGCCCGAATTGGAAATATATTTATTTAACCGAACCGTGTCTTTTTCTACTTTTGCTGCAGCCGGTTTGCCTTCTGATTTTACTTTAAAGTTCTTGACCTTTTCAGGGTGTGGCCTAAAGTTTTTGTCTTTTTTAACTCCTGCCTGACCTTTTCTTTCAGGTCGTGGTTTAAGATTTTTCTCCCTTTTTTCAGAGCTTGAATCCATTCTCTCCGGAGCGGAGGAATTGGAATCTTTATTTTTTCTTGCAGCTAAATTTCTTTTGATGGGAGTTGGTCCCGATTTTTGTTGTCGTCCTCCCGACGATTTCTTATCTGTTGCCATTGCATTTAAATTTTTGCAAAAGTACAAAAACAATTCTATCACAGAATGTTATGGTAAGATATTACAAAGGTTGAAGTATCTTTTGTATAATGACGGTTGTATCTATAAGCACCAAACTCAAGACACCAACTACTATGACCAATTTGATCAGATTATGTAAAATGAGATAATCTCTTTTTGAATTTGCTTTCCACAAAAGAAATAGAAAGATAATAAAAACAATTCCCGTAAAATAAAAATAATACTTCATCAGACCCATTTCAGGATATTTCCAAAGAAAATAAATGGGGTCAAGCGTAAAGATTACCAAAATAAATGTGAGGACCTTTGTAAATCTTTCACCATATTTTATAGGTATTGTAAGGTAATTTTGTGCTATATCTCCTTTGATATTTTCCAAATCTTTCATCAATTCTTTAATCATCAACACTAAAAATAGGAATAAGGCGTGTGTAAAAATGATAAATGAGAAATTTCTGAAGTAAACAAAAATGACGAAAAATGGAAGTAATGTTAACACAGATGCTAAGATTAATCTGGTTAAGGGATATTTCTTGAATTTATGGGAATAGATCCAGATCAAAAAAATGTATAAGGCAAAAAACAGAGCGGCGCGCCAGGAAACAATAAATCCACATAAAACAGCTATAAAGTTAAGAAGAAAGTAGATATTTAATTTGGTGTTTTGCCCCACCAAATTATCGATCTTTGATTTAATGGGTCGGTTGATGGCATCTTTTTTCGCGTCGTAAAAATTATTGATGATATATCCGGAAGCTATAGAACAAACGGTAGCGACTACGATAAGATATAAATCTAGATCGAGCAAGACGTCTTTTAAAGATTTTTCCGGAGCAAAGATGAAAATGGCGGCTAAATATTGGGCCATTACCATGATTAGAATGTTATAGCCTCTAACCACAGACAGAAGGCTTAAAAATTTAAAAAAGAAGGGATATTTAACCGGTTTTTTAGGCGTATTTTCTTCGGCCATTTTTAATAGATCCATTTTGAATGGATTGTTAAAAGCGATAAACTAATTCCAGTTTATGGTCTTTTAAAATTTCTTTTGTTTTTTCGTAATCTTTGGTGAATCCAAGGATGTAACCACCTCCACCTGAACCACAAAGTTTCAAATAATAGTCATTCGTTCTAATACCTTCTTGCCATATGCTATGAAACGAATCCGGTATCATCGGTTTGAAATGCTTCAGCACAACTTTGGACAATTTTTTTACATTTTTGAAAAGCGATTTTGCATCTCCATTGAGAAAATCGTGAATACAAACATCGGTGATCTTAGCAAAATCTTCATCGATCATTCTTCTAAATCCTTCATTTTTCATTTTGTTCATGAAGATGTTCACCATGGGCTGTGTTTCGCCAATAATCTCAGAGTCTAACAAGAAAACAGCTCCTTTTCCTTCTTTTTGAGACGGGATTCCTGTTGGCTCAATATTATCTTTAGAATTGATCAATATGGGGATGCTCAAATAAGAATTCAAAGGATCCAACCCAGAACTTTTCCCGTGAAAATGAGATTCCATCACCGAAAAAAATTCTTTTAATTTTAATAGTTTATCTCTTGTTAAATTTTCGAGAACAGTAATCTTTTGGTTCGCATACTTGTCGTAAATGGCCGCCACCAATGCGCCTGAACTTCCCACACCATATCCCTGAGGAATACTCGAGTCAAAATACATACCTTGTTCTATATCTTTTTCAAGCTCATCTAAACGCAGGGAAAGACCCTCGTGTTGCAAGTCTTTTAAATAGTTTAGATAACTTTTTAGTTTTTGATTTGAACTCTTTGCCAATTCTGTAGGATGGTCACTCATCTTCAAAGCTCCTTGATAAGAATTATACGGAATTGCTAATCCTTTCGAATCCTTGATGATGCCATACTCTCCAAACAAAAGAATTTTCGCGTAAAAAAGAGGTCCTCTCATAACAATTGAAAATTAAGCATTTAAGATTTACAAATATACAAATTACTATTATTGAGTCAACAAAGCTGAATTTAGAGCTGACAAGATAATAAATTATCACACAGACTGAACAGCTCCCATTCCCGATTGGTCATGTATAACGTGATTATGCTGGCAATATTTCACCAATTCACTTTGAATAAATTGCTCTACTTTTGCTTTCCATTTTTTAGGATACAAGACATGTACATTGGCTCCTGCATCTAAAGTAAAGCATACCGGAACACCGGTTTCCTTCCTGTAATGCCAAATTTTTTCGATCACCTTTAAGGTATTCGGTTTCATCAAAATGAAATAAGGATTTGAGGTGAGCATCATGGCATGTAAAGTAAGTGCCTCAGATTCTACAATTGAAATAAAGGTTTCCAAATCGCCTTTTTTCATAGAAAGAATCAGGCGAGTGAGATTATGATTCGCTTGTTTGAACCGCTCATTTGCGAATGGATGATCGATCATTAAATTATGTCCTACTGTGCTCGACACCACTTTTTCACCTTTGTCTATTAACAAAATACTGTCTTGGTAAGTATGAAAAACAGGATCAATCTCTTCCGAAAATTTGATTCCAAAAAGGTTGGAAGAACCCTCAACCATCTCGTGTTCTCCCCATACGACCAGATCTCCTTCTACGCTTCTGCAGGCGCTACCCGAACCCAATCTTGCTAAAAAGGACGCTTTTTCTTTAAAAAAGGATTCTGTTATTGACGGATTTAATGCTTTTTCCAGGCTCATCACGCAAAGAGCCAAAGCGCTCATTCCACTGGCAGAAGAAGCAATACCACTGCTATGCGGAAATGAATTTTCAGTGATAATTTCTAAATTGTAATCAGATAAATAAGGTGAGTAAATCTGTATCCGCTCTAAAAATTGTTTGATTTTAGGAATAAATGAATCCATTTTTTTTCCGCCGAGAACCAAAGAAATTTCGGTTTTACCTGAATGTTTCTTTTTCGTAAAATGAACAGTTGTATGTGTATATGATTTCGATAATGTAAATGAAATCGAGGCATTCTTTGGGATCTGCGGATCTGTTTTGCCCCAGTATTTTACCAAGGCAATATTACTCGGACTCTTCCATGTAAAACTTAAATTTTCGGGTAAGTCATTGGTGGAATCAGCAAAAATAAAATCTTTGTTTTGCGGCATGTTTTCGGTTTGTGCAAAGATAAATTTTTTTACTTCTAGTTTTTTTAGTTTGTTTGCCCTATAATTTTAGTTTATGTCGAACCGAAAAATTAAGCTAATTTGGGATTTTCGTGGTCCAGATGCCGAGCAAATTGCGAAACATCATTGTATTCATTTAAAAGAATTTAACGAAACATCTTCCCTGTTTTTTGAGGACATTCAATCCGAAGTTATCTCTGAATATTATTGTATGGCTTCCATTGTTGTAAACGAATCAGACATGATTGCTGTGAGAGACTTGCTCAAACCGCATAGGGGTGAAGTAGCAAAGCATGCGGAATAGTAAAAATTGATTACAAGCCTATTTTCACTTTAAAATAAGACTGAGGTCGGACTTGTATTTCTGGAAAAAAACAGCTACTTTTCACCAAAAAATAAGTCAACTTATGAAAAATGTAACCTCTGTTTTTACCTTAATTGTTTTATTCATATCAGTGAGTTGCGGCACTTCAAAAAAAGCTGCAGTGATGGTAGATCCTAATTTAGGTAATTGGGATATTGCGGTGAAAGATACGCCGATGGGCACCATTAACGGAGTAATCAATATTGATAAAGTAGAGAGCAATTATGTGGGTAAACTCACTACAGATTCGGGTACAATTGACCTTCAAAATATGCAAATCGTATCAGGTAATTTGAGTGCTTATTTTGATTATGAAGGTTCAGAATTTAACCTGAGCGGGTCTATTGTGGGAGATGAATTTAAGGGAGAAGTAAGCGGAATGGGCTATTCTTTTGATACTGAGGGAAAAAGACAGATGACTTCGGAAATGGCCAAATAGGGATCCATTTTTTTACAATTCAGCAATCGATTTTGCAGCGATATATGCGCCTGTCCAAGCATTTTGAAAGTTAAAACCTCCGGTAACGGCATCTATGTTCAAAGTTTCCCCGGCAAAATACAGGTCGGGATGAATTTTGCTTTCAAACCGTTTGAAGTCGATTTCTTTGAGATCTATTCCTCCGGCTGTGACGAATTCTTCCTTAAAAGTTGTTTTTCCATCGACTAGAAACTCAGATCGGGTGATATGTTGCGCCAAGTTTTCCAGGTCTTTGTTGTTTACATCTGCCCAGCGAAATTCGCCATTTATGCCGGTCACTGAAATAAAATTTTGCCAAAGTCTATTCGGAATCTGCTCAAAAACTGATTTCAATCCTATCTGTCTTTTTGAAAATTCGCGTTTAAATTGCAGGAGTTCTTCAAAAACTTTTTCATAGGATTTTGATAGCCAATTTATATACACATTTAGCTTATAGTTTTTGTCGGAAAAATGAATGGCGGCAATGGCAGAAAGCTTTAAAACGGCAGGTCCGCTAAGGCCCCAATGCGTAATCAGTACCGGACCTGAACTTTCCAGTTTTTTTTCAGGAATTGTAACAGTTGCCAAGGGAACAGATACCCCGGGAAGATTCTCGATTAATGGTTCCTTAATTTTAAAAGTGAATAAAGAGGGAACCGGTTTTATAATTTGATGGCCAAGTTGACTTACTAAATTCCAAATTTTCGTATTCGAACCTGTGGCGATCAATAATTTATCTGCAATAAAAAGTTCGTTATCTGTTTTGATGTGAAATGTTTCTCCAAAAACTTCTATAGATTCTACTTTTTTGTTCAGTTTAACTTTTACCCCAAGTCTTCTGGCTTGATTTTCCAGGCAATCTATAATGGTTTGGGAAGAGTTAGATACCGGGAAGACCCTTCCATCTTCCTCAATTTTTAATTCAACACCTCTTGTTTCAAACCATTCCATTGTATCACCTGTCATAAATTGATGAAAAGGACCCAATAACTCTTTTTGTCCGCGAGGATAAAACTTGACTAATTCTTTAGGTTCAAAGCAAGCATGTGTAACATTGCAGCGACCACCTCCGGAAACCTTCACTTTTTCCAGGACACGACTTCCCTTTTCTAGAATGGTTACCTGCAAATACGGGTTAAATTCGGCCATATTTACTGCGGCAAAAAACCCGGCTGCTCCTCCACCAATGATGATCACCTTTGTTTTCATAAAATCATTTCTCTATAGGGAATGACAGTTTTAAAACCTTTCTGCGCAAAATAGTCTGGCGTAGTTTCATTTCCAGAAGCTAAAATAAAATCGCCGCCCCATGCACCTAAACTTTTTATTTGTCCGAAATAATCTTTGAACAAGGTTTTTTGAATGGGTTCAAGTTTTATTATGGAGGAAATGATCTTTTCGTGTTCTGCCATTAATTCGCCAAAATGGTTGAGCTCCTTACAAAGGATCATTTCTTCGGTAATTAAATCAATTTCTGAAAAAAGCTTTTTTGAAATACGAGGAATAGCTTTGTACCTGGTTATACCTTCCCTGCTGTTTTGTTTTTGATTAAGAAAAACAAAGAATAAATTTTCTTTAAACGGGGGGTTAAATTTAGCGACATTTACTTGTGGTAAACCTTTTTCTAACCTATAGATAATAGGTTGATTGTTTTGCGCACAGGCAATATCATAACCACTTCCTCCCATTGAGCCTTGTAAAAGTTCGAAGGCGTCAATTCCTGCCCATGAGGCAATGTTATTAATAAGGGTAGAGGAAGTACCGAGCCCCCAATTTCTGTTAAATTCTAGTTTTGTTTCAATACGGTATCCCTGGTCGTCAGTCAGAAAAAGTGGGTTTAATTTTTTTGCTTCTTTCAGGATTTGAATCAATTTCTGTTCAATTTCGACAGATTCTTGATCTTTATGACAGGGAAGTAAGTTAGAATCAAGTTCAGTTTGGAACCAAACCTCACCTTTATGATCAAAACTTTTCCAAAGTAAATTTTTAGAAATATTTTTTTTTACGCTTAGGTCTTGTCCGTATATTGTAGGAAGGGCAAGTGCCTTAGCACCATCAAGCACCAAATATTCTCCGGTGATCAATAATTTTCCATGACTGTAAAAATGAGGCATGGTTTAGGCTTTAAGATTTCTATTATATATAGGAAGGAAAAGAAAGGATAGTCCGCCAAAAACTAATACCATTAAGGTTTGTGCAGTCCACATAATCCATCCAAAGGCCAAAGCAGGATTCAGTGGCACGTTGTACAAGGTTAGAGCACTTGCTACAAAGATCGGATATGTTCCGAGTCCGCCGTTGGTGAGAGCCATACTAATTCCGCCAACGACAAATCCTACGATGACGGCGCCAAAAGGTAAATTTTGTGTTTCTGGAATGGCAAAAGTGACTACATAGAACATTAAAACATACATCAACCAGATAAAAAGGGTATGAAATATAAACGACCATTTATTTTTCATTCTAAAAATACTGATTACGCCCAAAATGAGGCCGTGTACAAATTTTTGAATTTTTTGGATGAAGGGATTGGAGGAAGTCTTTATCAGTCTATAAAAAGCAAAACCCATAATACCCAAACCTATTAAGATGTACCATTTCAGATTAGAACTTTCAGCCTTCTCCTCAAATAAATAAGCTGAGATCAGTTCGGTTTGTAAAATAAAAGCCAAAAGAGTAATACCTAATAAGATGATGACGTCAGCTATTCTTTCAGAGACGATGGTACCAAATGCTTTTTCAAAAGGAATTTTTTCATACTTTGAAATAGTTGTAGCTCTGGCGATCTCACCTGCTCTAGGCACCAATAAATTGACCAAATAAGCCACCAATACGGCCATTACACTATTCGCGTATTTTGGTTTATAGCCCAGTGGAGCCAGCAGGAACTGCCAGCGATAGGCCCTGGATAAATGACTTAATATACCTAAGACCAAGGAAAGAAAAATCCACCAATAATTGGCCGATTTAAATGATGATTGTATTGCCTGTTTATCTTCGGGAGTTAATTTCGAAATAGAAAACCATATCAATCCTATTCCTATGGCAACAGGTAATATGGTAAAAATTGTTTTTTTAAGTTTTTTGTTCAAGTATTAGTCTAAGGAATTGGTTATTTCATTTGGAAAGATAATGGTAGGCTTGAATTTTTTTGCATCTTCAAAAGGCATTGATGCATAAGATATAATGATGATGATATCTCCTTTGGCGACTCTTCTTGCGGCGGGACCGTTTAAAATGATTTCTCCTTTTTTGCGTTCACCAGTAATGACATAAGTGACAAAACGTTCACCATTATTAATGTTAACGATATGTACCTTTTCACCTTCTATTAAGTTTGCGGCATCCATCAAATCTTCATCAATCGTTATACTTCCAATATAATTAAGTTCTGAACCGGTAATTGATACTCTGTGTATTTTAGATTTTACAACTTCAATGTTCATTTTAAATCAAAATTTGCTGCAAAGATAATCAATTTAAAGCGATGTTATCAATGAGTCTGACGGTATCTGCGAACACAGCAATAAAGGCTCGATAAGTCTTCTTATCCATTTTTTGATCAGTGGGTTGAAGTGTTTCTATATCTGCTATTTCAAAATATTCCAATTTGAGGACTTGATTATCTTTAAAAGTATCTTCTACCATTTTCCTGATAGATGAAATCTCATTTTCGTGAAACATGGCCTGAGCCCTTTGTAATGTTTTGTAAATTAGAGGGGCTTCTTTTCTTTGATCCGGAGAAAGTCTCTGGTTACGTGAACTCATTGCCAGTCCGTCCTTTTCTCTTTCAATCGGACAATCGATAATTTCAACTGACATTCCTTCAAGTTCAACCATTTTTTTTATAATTGTCAGTTGTTGAAAGTCCTTTTCTCCAAAATAGGCTTTTGTCGGTTCAACGATCTCGAAAAGGCGCTTTACCACGGTGCCAACTCCATCGAAATGACCTATTCTGAAGGCGCCTTCCATGGTTTTATCTAATCCGTTGAAATTAAATTTTTTAGAAGTTACCACTTCAGGATAAATTTCTTCAACACTCGGCGCAAATACAATATCACAATAACCCTGTAATTTCTCGAGGTCTGATTTCAGGGTTTTAGGATACTTTATCAAATCTTCTTCTTTATCAAATTGGGTAGGGTTCACAAAAATACTGGTCACATTTAAATCGTTTTCACGCTTAGCTCTTTTGATAAGTGATATATGGCCGGCGTGCAACGCGCCCATGGTTGGAACAAAACCAATCGAATTATTCTGTTTAAATGCTGCCAGATAAGATTGTACTTCTGAGACCTTGTAAAAAACTTTCATGACCCTGTTAAATAATGTTAATGCGAGGATTACTCTTAAAAATGGCGCGAAATTTACATATATTTTCGTAATTTTGCCCCATTCCAAAAAGATCGATGAATGAAAGACAAGAGAATACTCTATGTTTCTTCTGAATTAATACCTTATTTACCCAAAACCGAGGCTTCTAAAATGGCTTTTGAAGTACCTAAATTAATGCAAGAATTAGGTGCGCAAATAAGGATGTTTATGCCAAGATTTGGTGTAATCAATGAGAGGAGGCATCAGTTACATGAAGTGATAAGATTATCGGGGATGAATTTGATTATCAATGATATGGATATGCCTTTGATCATTAAGGTAGCCTCAATTCCAAGAGAAAGAATGCAGGTTTATTTTATTGACAATGATGAATATTTTAAAAGAAAGGCAGTCTATTTGAATGAGGATGACGAATTGTTTTCTGACAATGACGAAAGAGCAATTTTTTTTGCCAAAGGTATTGTGGAAACTGTTAAGAAGTTAAAATGGGCTCCGGATATTGTGCATGTATCAGGTTGGTTGGCATCACTGGTCCCACTTTATATTAAGGAATTTTACAAAAACGATCCGCTTTTTGCGAACAGCAAAATCGTGACATCGGTATATAATAAATCTTTTAAAGGAGGTTTAGATAAGGAAAAATTGATCGAAAAGATAAAGTTTGATCAGTTAAGCGATGAAAAATTGCAAGAATTAGAAAGCATTAGTTCCGATGCTATGCTAAAAATTGCCATGGATAATTCTGACGGTGTAATTATTGGCAGTGAAACATTAAACGACGAACTGCAAAAATATGTATCGAGTTTGAATGTTCCAATTTTAGACTTCCAAGCACCTGAGCATATTTCTGAAGCATATTCAGGTTTTTATCTCAATACCCTTTTAAAATAATTACATTCAATTTCTCAACTTTTATGGTCAAAAATAAATTAGCTAGGTCTTTATTTTTTGTTGTTGCGCTTGTTTTTACAGCTTTTATATCATGCGAGAAGGACATAGAAAATGTTGGTGTAGATTTGGTCAACAATGGGAGATTTCAAGTTGGAGATACCGTTTTTGAAGTGGTTGCCTACACTATTAACGTAGATTCTTCCCGTGTTGATAACAATGTAGTTTTGGGTCAACCCGGATATCTTTTAGGTGTAAACAATAATGCAAATTTTGGATTTCTAAGCTCGAATTTTGCTTCACAAGTGAGACTTCCTGATTTAGGCGTGAATTTTGGAGACAATGCAATGATAGATCTGGTAGTTCTCGATATACCCTATTATTCGACAAAAGATACAATTCAATACGCGAAAGATCCAATTACTGGTGAAGAGATAAAAGATTCGGAGGGAAATCCAATCGTAACCCCAAGTTTTTCATTAGATTCTATTTATGGAAATGAAGATCTCGCCTACCAGATTAGGGTAAGTGAATTAGGAACATTTTTGAATGTTTTGGATCCCGAAAACCCAACTCAGCCAAAAGAATATTATTCCAACAGAGATTATGAAACCTTGAGCGAGTTATATTTTGGAGAATTCAAACCAAATAGAAATGACACTGTTCTTTATGTAGAACGCAGGTATTTAGATGGAAATCCGGATACCGTTAATGATATAGATACGATCAAAACGGAAACAGCTAATCCATCAATAAAATTCCGATTAAATAAAGAATTCTTCAAGACTAATTTTGTAGACCAACAAGATTCTCCTTTTTTTGACAATTTCGAGAATTTCGTACGCTATTTTAAGGGTATTTATATAGAAGCTATCGGGCCTGACGGGAGTTTGATGAACTTGCCTTTTACGACAGGAGCGATGACCATCTATTATACTTTTGAGGAAACAAAAGATGAAGGGGCAGATGAAGACCTCAATTATAACGGAGTTAACGGTGAAACAAATGTTTTGGTCAGGACAAAATCGAGTATGAAGTTCGATATTGGTGGAGTCAGGACCGGTGTTTACAAAAGAGATTATGGAAGCTCACCTGCCGGTATCGCCATTGCGACGCCAAATATGGAGGAAGGAGAATCGACCTTATATGTGCAAGGTGCCGCGGGATCTGAAGCGGTCATACAATTGTTTACTCCGGAAAGTTTGGAAGATCTCAGAAGTCAGGGATTACTGATCAATGAAGCAAACCTCACCTTTTATGTGGATGATATGAAGCAAAAAGGAAAATTACCTTCACGTTTGTTTTTGTATAATTATACGGACAATGCTGTCTTACGGGATTTGCGTTTGGATGGCTTTGATGTTTTCGACGGAGTACTCACTTATGATTCAAATGGAGACCCTGAAAAGTACAAATTTAGAATTACACGATTTGTAAGTCGAATTTTGAATGAACCAGAATTTACAGATTCCAAATTGGCCTTAAAGACGTATCACCGAACAGATGATCCATTTACCAATTTGGATACGATAGTTGCTGATTATAGTTGGATCCCTAAGGGCGTAACGCTCAATGGAAATCTACCTAAAGTGAATGACAAAAGACTTAAGCTCGAAATATTTTATTCAAAATAGCGTTATCTTTACAACGTTTTAACCAACTTAAATCTCAACATTGTGTGCGGAATTACTGGCTATATTGGCTATAGAGAAGCCTATCCTATTATTATCAACGGACTTAAAAGATTAGAATACCGCGGTTACGATAGCGCAGGTGTCATGCTTTTTGACGGGAAAAAGATAAATGTAGCGAAGACAAAGGGGAAAGTTTCTGACCTGGAAGAAAGGGTTTCTGAGCAGATAATTGCAGAGGGATCCATTGGAATAGGACACACCCGTTGGGCTACTCATGGGGTGCCAAATGATATAAATTCGCATCCACACTTGTCTTCTTCGGGGCAATTGGTTATTGTGCATAATGGAATCATAGAGAATTATAGTTCGTTAAAAGAAGAACTTCAAACGAGAGGTTATGTATTTCAAAGTGATACAGATACAGAGGTTCTTGTCAATCTGATTGAGGAGATAAAAAAGAAAAATAAAGTAAAATTGGGACAGGCAGTTCAAATTGCGTTAAATCAGGTGGTTGGAGCCTATGCAATTGCTGTTTTCGATAAAAACAAACCTGATGAAATGGTGGTAGCGAGGTTGGGAAGTCCTATTGCCATTGGTGTAGGAAAGAACTTTGAAGAATACTTTGTCGCTTCCGATGCATCACCTTTTATAGAATACACCAAAGATGCCATTTATTTGGAAGATGAAGAAATGGCCATCATAAAAAAGGGGAGAAAAGTACATGTGAGAAGAATCAAGGATGACTCCTTTGTAGATCCTGAGATTCATGAGTTAAAACTCAATTTGGAGCAAATTGAAAAGGGAGGCTATGAGCATTTCATGTTGAAAGAAATTCATGAGCAACCTCGTGCTATTATCGATACTTTCAGAGGTCGATTGGTTCGATCAGAGGGAATTATTAAAATGTCTGGTGTTGAGGACAACATGAAAAAGCTACTCAATGCAGACAGAATAATTATTGCAGCTTGTGGGACATCCTGGCATGCGGGCTTGGTAGCCGAATATATTTTTGAGGAATTTGCACGAATCCCTGTAGAAGTCGAATATGCTTCTGAGTTTAGGTATAGAAATCCTATCATTTCAGAAAAAGATGTGCTCATCGTAATTTCACAATCAGGAGAAACTGCCGATACTTTAGCGGCAATTAAGTTAGCCAAATCCAAGGGAGCTTTTGTTTTTGGGGTTTGCAATGTAGTAGGTTCATCGATTGCTAGAGAAACTGATGCAGGCGCCTATACCCATGCAGGACCAGAAATAGGTGTTGCTTCTACCAAGGCATTTACAACGCAAATTACTGTTTTGGCCTTAATGGCATTGCGTTTGGCAAGAGCTAAGGGAACTATGAGCAGTTCAAAATACCGATTGTATCTGCAAGAGATTGAATTAATTCCTTCTAAAATAGAGCGTTTGTTAAGTGTAGATGCAAAGGTTAAAGAAATAGCAGAAATCTATCAACATGTGCCGAACTGTTTGTATCTGGGAAGGGGATTTAATTTTCCTGTTGCCTTAGAAGGTGCATTAAAATTGAAAGAAATATCATACATCCATGCGGAAGGATATCCGGCCGCGGAAATGAAACACGGGCCCATTGCTTTGATTGATGAAAATATGCCTGTTATAGTCATTGCCACTGATTCAGAACATTACGAAAAGATTGTCAGTAATATTCAGGAAATTAAATCGAGAAAAGGTAAAATCATCGCCATTGTTACCGAGGGAGATCAGGTGGTTAAAGAACTTGCCGACCACGTCATAGAGATACCTTATGTTGAGGAGGCATTCTCACCATTGTTAACTACCATCCCATTGCAATTGCTATCTTATCATATTGCAGTGATGCGCGGTTGTAATGTTGATCAGCCAAGAAATTTGGCTAAATCGGTTACGGTGGAGTAAACGCTTTTTATTTTTGTAGGACTTGTACTTATCTTTGTGAAAGACAGATATAAGTACCCAATACTTTTTTAGATTTTATCATTTACCATTATATTCATTCATGGTCGTGTTTATACCGGCCAGTCCAAAAGATCGAATGGCCTCATGCATTTTGTCAATTCTTTCTGTTAAACGTTTTTCTTCTTCTTCTGTCCATTGACCCAACACGTAATCAACTTGATTTCCTTTATGGAACTCATCTCCAATCCCAAAGCGAAGACGGTTATAATTAGATGTTTGTAAGATATCCTGAATATTTTGCAATCCATTATGTCCACCGGCACTTCCTTTTGTTTTGATCCTAATCGTGCCAAAAGGGAGATTGAGATCATCTGTTATAACCAAGCTATTTTCAATGGGAATATTTTCCTTTTCCATCCAATATTTTATGGCTTTACCGCTGAGATTCATAAAAGTATTTGGTTTCAATAGGATAAAGGTTCTACCTTTAATTTTTAACTCGGCCACATCGCCAAGCTTTTTGGTTTCAAATGTAAGGTCATTTTTAGCAATTAGATGATCTAATACTTTGAAACCAATATTATGTCTTGTGTTTTGATAAGTTTCTCCTATGTTTCCAAGGCCAACAATTAAGAATTTTTTCATGATTCCCATACTTTACACATGTCAAGATATAAAAAAAGCTTTTCGAATTCGAAAAGCTTTTTTTATATACTTAAAAAAGATTACTCATTTGAAGCCTCTGGTGTATCTGCAGCCGCTTCTACTTCTTCTTCCTCTTCTTCCTCATCCGATACAACAACTGCACGAGACATTCTAACTTGTGCGATTACCGTATTATCAGGATGCAAAATGGTGTATTTATCACTTTGAGCAGCAGTTACAAAGATCTTGTCGCCGATTTTTAAGGTAGAAATATCTACTGTAATAAAATCAGGAAGGTTATCGGGTAAGGCTTTTACTTTTAAAGTTCTGTTAGGGAACCTCAAAACTCCACCATTTCTCACACCCGGAGAAACTCCTTCTAATCTTACAGGAATGTTCATTGTCACTTCTTTATCGCTGAATAATTGATAGAAGTCGACATGTAAAATTTTGTCAGAAACAGGGTGAAACTGAATATCTTGTAAAACAGCTTGCAGTTTTTCACCACTTTCCAGTTCAATTAAGGCAGTGTAAACGTTTGGAGTGTACACCAAGTTCTTGAACTCGATTTCGTCTGCTGCAAAGTGCAATGGTTGTTCTCCTCCGTATAACACGCAAGGAACCTTTCCAGCATTACGTAAGGCTTTTGTCGAAGACTTGCCCACGCTTTCTCTTTTAGATCCTTTGATCGTAATTGATTTCATTGTGTATAATTTATTTAAATTAAAAATTGATCGCCGATGGATTTATTGTTTTGTACTCTATGCATCACATCCGCAAATAAAGGGGCGCAAGTTACAACTTTTATTTTAGAAGTAGAACGTTTTAATGGAATAGAATCAGTAATTATAAGTTCCTCTAAATGAGACTGTTCAATTCTTTCTATGGCTTTTCCTGACAAAATTCCATGGGTTGCCAAGGCTCTAACACTCTTTGCTCCGCGTTCTATCATCAATTCTGCCGCTTTAGTTAGTGTTCCTGCGGTGTCCACCATATCATCTACGATGATCACATTTCTTCCGTTTACTTCACCAATTAATTCCATATGTTCTATCACATTTGCCTTTTTTCGCTCTTTGTAACAGATTACTACCTCGCTATTTAAAAATTTTGAATAGGCATAGGCTCTTTTTGATCCTCCCATATCGGGTGATGCGATGGTAATATCTTCTAAATTGAGGTTTTTTACATAGGGAACTAATATGGTAGAGGCATAGAGATGGTCTACGGGCACTTCGAAAAAACCTTGAATTTGATCGGCGTGCAAATCCATGGTAATGACTCGGGTCGCACCTGCACTTTGCAGTAATTTGGCCACCATTTTTGCAGCGATGGGTACACGAGGTTTATCTTTTCTGTCTTGACGAGCCCAACCATAATAGGGCATAACAGCGGTAATGTGTCTGGCAGATGCTCTTTTCGCAGCATCTATCATCAATAGTAGTTCCATTAAATTATCAGCAGGAGGAAATGTAGAACCGATTAAAAAGATTCTCCTACCTCTTATTGATTCTTCAAAAGAAATTTGATATTCACCGTCGCTAAAGATGTTTTTTTGCATTTTACCCAATTCTACTCCATAGGAATTTGCAATATCTTGGGCTAAGGTCATACTTTGGGAACAAGCGAAAATTTTTGGATCAGGAAGTTTAAGTTTCAT
>CAZWAN010000060.1:10907-17778 GCA_964631875.1 uncultured Flavobacteriaceae bacterium | reverse complement strand
TATCTTAACTTTATCTGATAAGTTTATAATATCTTAGATCAATATATTACCCTTATGTCTTCAAAAGAAATAGAAATCATATTGAGTAGACAATTTTCAGATTGCTTATCTATCCCTATTTTCATTGTAGATCCTATGGGTAATCTCGATTTTTACAATGAGCCCGCCGAGGAAATTCTCGGATCAAAATATAATGAAACAGGGAGCATGCCCGTATCTGTATGGTCAACTATTTTTAAACCCCAAGATGACCACGGAAATTTTTTACCTCCCAAAGACTTACCATTAGTAGAAACACTCACAAAAAAATTGCCTGCACATGGCACCTTTTGGATTACCAATCTAAATGGTCCCATGTATAAAATTTCCGTAACCTCCTTTCCTATTATGGGAAGGCCTGATCGATTTCTAGGAGCAATGGCCATTTTTTGGAAAACTTTAGAAAAATGAAAATAACGATTTGGGGCTGTCGAGGATCTTTGCCTTCTCCCGGACTGGAAAAAAACAAATACGGGGGAAATACGTCTTGTGTTCAAGTGGAAGGCAAGAACAGCAGTTTTATTTTGGATGGCGGGTCGGGAATATTGCGCCTGGGCGTTCACTTTGACGAAAATATAAAAGAAATCAATATTTTACTTACTCACCTCCATTTAGATCACATTATGGGCCTGGGTTATTTTAAACCTTTATACGACCCAAGTGTGACCGTGAATTTATGGGGGCCTTCAAGTTCGTCAGAAACCTTAGTAAAAAGATTGCGACAATATTTTTCTCCTCCTCTTTTTCCTGTTCGATTAAATGAATTACGCGCCAATATTGTCTATAAAGAAATTGGTAATGATACTTTTTCCATTGGTGATTTTGTGATTCAATCGGAATACATCTGCCATCCGGGACCCACGGTTGGATATCGTGTTCGTTTAGGCAATAAAGTGTTTGCATTTTTACCGGACCATGAACCCGCACTGGGATCGAGTAAATTTCCTGAATTGGAAAAATGGACCAGTGGTTATAATTTGGCTCATAATGCGGATCTATTATTCCATGACAGTCAATATACAACTGAAGAATATGAAGATCGAGTTGGTTGGGGGCATTCATCTATGGAAGACGCGATAAAATTTGGTGAGTTGGCCCAGGTTAAAAAACTGGTTCTCTTTCATTACGACCCGGTGCGATCGGATTTCGAATTAGAGCAAATGTTTACAAAAAACGTGAAAGGTAAAAAATTTGATTTCGATGTGAATCTTGGAAGAGAAAATGAAGTCTTCTATATCGATTAACTGTTTAACATATAAATTTCCGGTCCTATTCGAGAAATTAAATCGAAATTCTTAAAACCATCAAGATTTATCCATTAAATTATGCCCATCACGGAATATCGTATATATGTTGTAGAACTTTCCAAACGGGTCTTTACAGAAAATGCCAAATTCAGGGCAGCGAACCCCCAATTCAATGGCGTTCTGGAATGTTTATATGTAGGCATGACAAGTAAAACTCCGAAGGAGCGATTTGAGCAGCACAAGACCGGCTATATCAATAAAAAAGGTCACAAAATTTCATCTGCTATTGTTCAGAAATACGGAATGTACCTGCGGCCGAGTCTATACAATCACATCGATTCTTTGGGCAGCAGAGAAGAAGCTTTGCAAGCGGAAGAAAAACTAGCCCTGGATCTCAGAAGAAGAAGGTATGCGGTTTGGTTTAATTAAAAAACATATCCTTAGAGAACGCACAAAATCATGGCGTTAGAGTTATCATCCAATCTTCTACCCTTCCATAGCGTTCGAGTTTACGACATCTCCTTTTGAGCGGATGAAGTGGTTTTTTTAAAATATATTCTGTTTAACCCTTATTATACGGTACAATCGTGCTTAGCGATATGGAAGAAAGTGCTATTCGGAACGCTTGGACCAAATTTCGTATAAGGGTTCTCCTTTACTGCTCAATCCTGAATGATGCCAGTCATCACCTTTTAGCTCATAGTCAAATTCCAATTTGGCACCCACGCGGGAATCATCTCGGGAAAAGAATTCTATATTTTCTGTGTATTTTCCATCAATCGTAGTATACGTACCGCCTCCCGTTCCACTAAATTCTTTAGTTTCTGTATTGTACGCTATCCATTGAAAACGCTTTCCAGAAAGAATTTTCATGGTCTTTCTCGGACCACTTGTGTCTCGTTTCTGAATTTCTCCGTCGCGTTTTCTTCCTGACATCAACCACGCTCCCTGAAGCTCCCCCGGTTTAGCATCATCAATTCTTGTCCAAATCATATCCATATCATTTATTTTCAGCATCGATTCTGAAACCTCTACTTGAAATGAAATTGATGTTCCCACACGATCCGATTGCATTGAATCAAATTCGACTGTTTCCGTCATGGTATTTCCATCGAGACGATATAAGCCTCCATTGGTCTCTAAAAATTTACCGTCTTTTAAGTCATATAAGGTCGAAACCTGATGAAACTCAGTGAAGATCACCACATTTTTAATTTGCCTTCCATCTTTGTTTATGGTGGCTTCCCACGCGCCAAGCACAGATTGAGCCATTAGTTGTATTGAATAAGTAAGAAAAAGGGCTGCAATTATTAGTTTTTTCATTTTTTTTTTGGATTAGTGATGTGTTTATTATTTATTCATGAATTTTGATCCACTCAATAGTTTCTCCATCTTCGAACTTAATGACCATAAATTTGGCGTTCAGGGTCCACAAACCAAGATTGTTCCGGTCAATTAAATAATAAAGATGGTTTTCAGAGATCCTATCCGGCTCCCCAAAAAGAGAAAGGATTTGATCTTTATTCAGGCCTCTGACGGTATCATTATAGACCACATCCATAAGCATATCATCACGGTAAGGATAGTTCTTCCCTACTTTGACATTCCACTTTTCCCTATTAAAAATTGTATCTGTCCGGTTTTCTGATCGATCTTTAAGGCCATTTGTTTCTTGGTGCTTTTTACAAGAGAAAAATACGATTAATAGAAATATGAGGAGCGATTTTAATCTCATTGAGCTTTATTTTTTGCACATTCGATCAACTAGAGAAATTTTATTAGTTCAAAATAACATTTTTTTACGCTTTGGTCCGGTAATTTTCGAAAAGGCATTCTTCCGAAGATTGATAAAATTTTGTATGTATTTTTTTCAGTCATTTATTCAATTAAACAAAGTAATTTCTCAGCTTCTGCCCAATATTCAAATGGTTTTATTAAAGGCTTGTCCTCACCCGCAATGCATCCTGAACGATTGAAATTTCGAATGGTGGATGACCAATTGCCTCTCCATCCAAATGAGCAATAAGGTCATGAGAAGGATTGATGATTACTTTTTTTGTCAAAAAGAACTCCGTCTGTTTTAATCGATGATGCGTCCCGAATTTTAATTTGGGTAAATGCCAGAACCTCATCAAAGGTTTTATTTCATTCAAAATACACACATCCAAAAAACCATCGTTCGCTTTAGCAAATGGGTTGATGACAAACCCACCGCCAAAAGTGGTCCCGTTAGAGATTGTCATGAGCAAAATTTTTCGTTCAAAAGTTTGGCCATCCATTGTGAAGGAGATCTTTTTCTCTTTATAGCCGGCCACAATCCGAAGAACTGTGTACAAATAGTCCAAACGACCACCTCTTTTACTTTTCTTTTCCTCCATCTCCCTAACCACCTCTCCATCAAACCCAATTCCTACGCCATTCACAAAAGCTCTGCCATTGCAAAGACCCAGATCAAATTTCCTGATTTTACCATGGATAGCAATATCAACCTGTTTTTCAAAATTCGATTCTCCATGTAATGATTTTACCGAATCATTTCCCGTACCCAGGCTTAAAATACTGATCGGGAATTGTTTGGTTTGTATTTCATTGACCACGTAGTTCAGGGTTCCATCACCACCTAAAACAATAATTTCGGTTACATGTGAATTTAAGGCCAGGAACTCGGTTAATTTTTTTTGCCCCTTGTATTCAGTATAAAAACATTGAAAATTTACCTGGCATTCTTTCAATTTAGTTTGGAGGTAATTAAGCTGCCTTTGGTAGGAAGATTTACCGGCTTTTGGGTTAATTACAATGAGTATGTCTCTTTTTTCAACCAAAGAAATGCAATTTCAATTGTTTCAAAAGTAACTATTTCTTTGATCTCAATAACGTTTTCATTTTCCAGGACGATAGCTCAGGTGCTAAAATTTTTCAATAATTAAAATATCACTTATGAAAACAGAACCAAAAAGACTTTAATTAAACATAAGTATTCCTGAAACAACCATTTTATAGCCTTTTAAATAGATTAAACACATAAAACAAGAGAGATGGCAGAAATTGGTCTTAACTTTGTACCTAATTTAAATGGCATTATTCGTAAGATCTCCATTTATTCAACTATATATATGTCATTTAAAACTTTAGGATTATCAGCAGCCTTGTTAAAAGCCATCCATAAGCAAGGTTATACATCGCCCTCACCCATACAGCAAAAAGCAATTCCCTTAATTTTAGAAGGAAAAGATATGTTGGCTTCTGCACAAACAGGTACAGGCAAAACCGCAGGCTTTACATTACCTATGCTTCAAATTTTATCGCAGGGACAACAGTTGAGTCGCAGACCTATTAGAGCATTAATATTAACCCCAACAAGAGAATTAGCTGCACAGGTACACCAAAGTGTCAAATTGTACGGTGAATTTTTAGACCTTCGTTCGTCCGTTATTTTTGGCGGAGTGAATCAAACTCCTCAGGTCAGAGCAATCAGTAAAGGTGTGGATGTGCTTATCGCGACGCCCGGCCGATTACTGGATTTGCAACATCAAGGATTATTGTCGCTCGCCAAAGTCGAGATCTTGGTCTTAGATGAAGCTGACAGAATGCTGGACATGGGGTTTTTAAGAGATATCAGAAAAATACTTGACTTAATTCCTGCACAAAGGCAGAACCTTTTATTTTCTGCTACTTTTTCGAAAGAAATAAAAAATCTGGCCAATGATTTTTTACATCATCCGGTTTTAGTAGAAGCCACCCCTGAAAATACGACGGTTGAAGCCATCGATCAAAAAGTATATCGGGTAGCCAAAACTAAAAAATCGGGACTCCTGATAAAGCTCATTAAAGCAGGTGAATGGAAACAGGTTTTGGTATTTACAAGAACGAAACACGGGGCAAACAGATTATGTAAGCAATTAATCAATGCGGGAATCACTGCTGCGGCCATTCACGGTAATAAAGCACAAGGTGCGAGAACCAAAGCCTTAATGGGACTTAAAAACAATACGATTCGTGTTCTTGTAGCCACAGATATTGCAGCTCGGGGACTAGATATTCCCTTGCTTCCCCATGTAGTGAACTATGAATTGCCAAATGTGCCGGAAGATTACGTACACCGAATCGGAAGAACCGGCAGAGCAGGCGCAAGCGGGGAAGCCCTCTCTTTGGTAAGTTCTGATGAAACAGGCTTTTTAAAGGATATTGAAAAGTTAATAGACTTAACCCTTCCCGTTGAAATCGTTGAAGGTTTTGAGCCTGATTCAAATGAATCTTCTCAACCTGAAAAACAAGGTCAAAGCAGACCCAAGCAAAGGAAAAAACCGAAAAGATCTGATACCCCAAAAGGTGATATCAATAAAGTAAGACTAATAAAAAGGAAAAATAGAAACAGAAACAAGCATAAAAACAATGGCCAAGGAAAATCTATCTAATTTCTCGTCTTAAAATAAAATAGAAAAAGTACCGTGTTTTTTTGGCACCGGACATTTTAGAACAACTCAATTCTGTGAGTGTTAATGTACCGCTGTAAATCGAAAAAATAATTATTCAAATAAATCAATTTGCGACTTAAGTTCCCGCAAATGGAGATCCAAAAACACCTACCGCCAGTTCTGCCCAAACAAGTAAAAAAGCCAAAATCAAAAAGGCGATGTATAGGAATCTATATTGGCTGTTTTTTGTTTTATTCATTAGCACATTAACCCCTAAACCGGCAACAATTAATAAAACTCCCATAGTCATAAAATCATAAATACTCCAATTCACCTCATCAGATAATTTCATTCCAATGAATGGTATCCATAATAAAAAGAGAGGGTAAAAAACCTTTCTGGAAAGTGTCATAGTTATATTATTTTGGGAAGTGTCATATAAAATTAAATATTTTATGCGAATGTTAGAAATAAAATCAAATCTAATATCCAAGCTTTAGGAGGAGACTTGATGGTGTTTTCATAGTACACCAATACTTTGATTAAAGGTGAGGTCAGATTTTATCTATTTAACCGATTGAGCAATCAAATTGACATCAATTAACTCAAGGGACTTTACCATATTCTCGGTTCCTTTTTTGTATTTTAAAAAATGAGGGCTCTTTATGTGCGACAAATAAGATTCATTGTTTTTGTAAATCTCAATCAATGTAAACAAATATGGATTCTCTTTTTCTGCGACCACATGGTATTCAAGAACACCCTCCTCTAGTTTAACAGCTGTATTCATCTGCTCTTTGAGCATGAAGGTAAATTCGGAAAGCATTGTAGGATCGACCTCAATTTTCACTAGTCTCACCATTTGATCATTTTTGTTTTCTTGAGCCTTGATTGAATTTGCCAAAAAAAAAGAAATAAGGCAAACCATATACAATTTTAACATGAGCGATTCGATTTGAATGAAAAAAATTAAAAACGTTTAGATGATAAAAGTATAACATTTAGATTGTAAATATTTATTTCAACCCTAGTTAGGAGGAAACAAATTTAGTGGAACAAATATCTTACCGTAATCAGTCATCCTCTGTTCTAAATAATATTTCCCCAAGATCGCATTTTGCAAAAAAACCATAAGATAGACGCTAAACCATGCGATTCCTTCGCTGGGCT
>CAZWAN010000060.1:0-10807 GCA_964631875.1 uncultured Flavobacteriaceae bacterium | reverse complement strand
CTGAATCTTCGATTTTGCGCGGTAGCGGGGCGAACGGAGGCAAGTAAATTGCGCTCATCCTTTGTTGGCAACTGTTATTTTATTTTTCCAGTTTTCAAATGTCATTTCAAATTTTATTTCCCCTTTCCCATGTGTTCCAATTTCAGTCCATCCTGATTTTCTATAAAAAATTTCGGCCCTTGTATTTGGGTCAGTTCCCAACCATAGATTCTCAGAAGTTTGGTTAAAATACCAATTCAGCATCAAGTCGTGTAACTTTCTCCCAATTCCTTGTTTGTCAAAGTTCGGGTTCACAAATAATGCCCAAATATTATTTTCCTTTAAGTCAACGATTGAGAATCCAACAATTTGATCGTTAATTTCACAAACCCATCCTTTTCCTCTTTTTGTAATAAACTCCAAACAATCAGCATCCGTTACTAATTCAGGATTTGATAGAATATTTTCCATTACAGAATTTCTAACTACTTGTATTTGTTTTATGTCGGCTAAGTTTGCTTCTCTAAAAGTCATTTTATTGTAATTTCAGTCTGACCATATGTTCTGTGGGTGTTGCAGGTAACTCGTAATATGGTTACTAAATTAGTTTTTTATCTGTTAAAATATTGGAGCTGGTTTGTTTTTACCTCGATTTCAGAAGAGAAAATATGTATTGTTCCACACCAAACCAATAGCTAAGCTACATCTTCGATTTTGTACAGTAGATGGGCGAAGGGAGGCAAGTAAATTGCGGTCATCCTTTGTTGGCAACTGTTATTTTATTTTTCATCATTCAACTTAACCCATTTAAGTCGAGTTTTAGGGTATCGATTCGTTATTGGATTTAGAATTAATGTATCTCCTGAAAAAAGATAATTTCTTTTGGCAATTGTACCCCATAAATTTTGAAAATTCGCCGATTCAATATGATGTTCAACAATTTTGAGTGAGTCATTTACCATATACTTTCCAAAATAGACAAAATTATCAGCTAAGTGTCTTAAGTCTTTGATTGTCAAACTATCGAGCCCTCCACTTCCTTCAAATTCGTATTTTTCATAATTTTCAGTTACGTGATGAACACCCATCCCACCTCTACCGTCATAAAGAATAAATCCTTTTCGGTTTTTGTAATCGCCTTGCCGAGGCTCCCAAATTGAAGTTGCATCAGCTTGGGTTTCTACAATGTCAAGAGTCCATCTGCCCGTAAATTTATCGAAGTCAGAAGTTTCATTTTCTGTCTTGCAGGAAAGAAGTGTAGTCAGTATAATTAATAATTTCAGTTTTTTCAAGGTAGTCTTTTTTAATTGTACCCAACGTTTTAAGCTATGATTTCGGCATGGAAAAACAGCAGAATTTTTCAGCTGAAATCAGCGCTACTCTTCTCGTATATTTTAATTGGTTTGTGTTTGCCACGCTAAAACGAGTGAAGCGAACCAGCGTATGCAATCATAGCCGGTGTTGGCCGTTCATTGTTTTTTAGCAAGTAAAACAAGCATTATTCTATTGTTCACATATTTCTTTCAATTTGTCAAGTGCTTTTGGATAGGTCTGTCGAAAATAGTCGCCAAATTCTTCTACATAGTCCAGCTCTATATTTACTGAAGTAATGTCATTACTTTCGTCAAAAGAGTAATTTTCAAGTCCGCCCGTCCATTTTTCTACTTCTTCTCCCGTGGTAATTTCCCTTCCATCTTTTAAAATGCCATAGTGTCGAATTGAAACAAATTGATTAGGAATGTTTTCTATTATTTCAGATACCATGCCACCCTTTTTTCCATTTTCGTCCGTCCCTACAAAAAGAATTTTTTCTCCTTTGTTCCAATTTCCTTCATAGGTGGATGTCGGGTTAAACAAGGAAGTCCACTTTTCATAAGTTGATTTGTCGGTAACCCCAAGCATTTTGTCATAAACCTTGCTTAAAGGCGCATTAATTTTAACATTGAATACAAGTTTTTTCATAAATTCAAAGTGTTGGTTTTAATTTAACTAGTTCTCCTTTTCGTTTTACAATGTTTTTGCAGTGCCACTGTATTTTTTGTGCATTATCAAGCCACCGTTTTCAGTTTTTAGTGTTGATTTATAAAACATTTGGGTAGAAAATGGATGCGTCATTGAATTTTCCCCCATTAGGTTTAAGTTTTCTTCGTCAAAGTCAGCACCACTCCACGACATTAATCTTATTCCTTTATTCTGTTTACTGTAACCAACTGTTGGATTGCCGTCTAAAAACCAACCAAGGTGCGCGTGACAAATTTTGATTTCGGAATTGGTCAGTCTGAGATCGATAATCTTAGCAAGTAAGTCGCAAATTACGCTGTCTTGTGATGTTTGTTTCTCGTTATATGTTTGATTATCTGGGATCATTTTTTTTTGAATTCAAAGCTTTACCAAGTTGCTACTGTTGGTGATTAGAAGGTCTATTGACTGCTAACTCGTAATATGGTTACTAAATTAGTTTTTTATCTGTTAACATATTGGAGCCCGTTAGTTTTTTACCTCGATTACAGAAGAGAAAATATGTTTTATTTCACACGAAACCATTAGTTTCGCTGAATCTTCGATTTTGTGCGGTAGCGGTGAATCAAAATAGATGTGATTATCTGTTGTTTTTTAGCTGATATGGAAGTTTCAATGACCATTTATACAGATACAAAAACCACGCGATGATTAATGGCGCGGTAGCTGGGCTTCCCGCAACAAGTGCGGGATAAACTTCTCGCCCAAAGGCATAAAAAAAAAGAGCCTCACTTTCGTGAAACTCTTTAAACCTTGCTCCTCCTCTTGGGCTCGAACCAAGGACCCTCTGATTAACAGTCAGATGCTCTAACCAACTGAGCTAAGGAGGAATTCAATCAAGTGGGCAATGAGGGGTTCGAACCCCCGACCCCCTCGGTGTAAACGAGGTGCTCTGAACCAGCTGAGCTAATTGCCCTGAGCGGGTGCAAATATAAATGAGTTTTTTGATTTGACAAACCATTTTTATAAAAAAAATGGTCTTTGCTCTAATTAAATCCGGGTCAAAATGCTAAATTATTTATTTCGAAATATTTAGCTTATCAATTTATTTCCTCTGCTTTGATTGAGAAGGTATATTTTGATATACTTTACCCTCTTCTTGTACGACGCCGGCATTGTATATTTCAATAAAATTTTCTCGATCTGTTTCCTCGGGAAACATTTGAAGCAATAAGGCTTTATCCAGCTCAAATGATTCTAACAGTTCATCATACGAATCTGTCACATACACTTCGACAAAGTCTCTGCTATCCGGTCCAAAATAATGTCTATAAGCTTGATAAGACCTGATTTTAGGATCTTTATAGGTCACAAATTGCAAATAATCTTCATAGGCATTGATCATATCCTCATTCGGATTATCTACCAATTTATTGAAAACCAAATAAAAAGTAAGCGGTTTGGAACGATCATCCTTTGACGTATCTCTCAAATTCACATTCTTAGTAGCTGTCATGATCTGATTGGAATAGAACAAAGAAAAGCTCCTGTTCTGTTTTTCGAAATACGCGGCTCTTTCCTTTGGGTCAGGCCATCCTTGCTCAATCAATTCAATGGTTCTTTTTCTAGCCAATTCTATGTCTGCCCAATTATCAAAGACACTGATGATCAAGACTTCAGATAATCTGTTGTCATCCATATCGACCAATATTTCATGGCCTTTGATAAAATCATTTTTACTGATCACCTTATCGAAGAACTCCTGCTCAACAGATCGCCAATCGATCTTTTCTTCGTCTGCTACTCCTTTCAATCTTAAAATTGTCACATAGTAGGAGGCATCATCCGAATTTTGACCCAATCCCAGAAAGCATGAAAAAAGAAATGCTAGTGAAAAAACTGTTTTGAAAATAATGGTACGCTGCATAAAACTTAAGGTTAGTTCATTGTAAAAATAATAAAAATGAATTAAAGCCAAATCAATTTGAGCTAAATATCCATTTCGGCAACCACGAAAGTACTTCCGCCCACAAAAATTACATCTTTTTTTGTCGCAACTTTGATTGCAGCCCGGTAGGCAGTTTCTACTGAAGGATAAATTTGCCCTATTAAACCAAGTTCCAAAGCTTTTTTTTGTAATTCATTCTCATCCATTCCTCTGGGGATATCGGGTTTACAAAAAAAATAGAGAGCCTTTTTTGGAAAAAGAGCCAAAACCTCATCCAAATTCTTTTCTTTCACAAAGCCGAGCACAAATAAATAGTTTTCTGCATTTTCTCGTTTGAGTTGGGCAAGCACAATTTCTAAGCCTTCTTTGTTATGGGCCGTATCACAAATCACTTTTGGATCTTCCCTCAGCACTTGCCATCTCCCTTTTAAACCCGTATTTTTAACTACATTCTCAAGACCCTTTAGAACGTCGGCTTCGGATATTTTGAGGTTGAGATTTCGGAGAATTTCGACCGATTTTAATACTCCCGCCTTATTCTTTTTTTGGTAATCGCCTTGTAAATCGCATGGGTAATTTTGAAAATTTTCATCAGAAGCAAAGTAGATTGGTGCATTTTCTAATTTGGATTTGTTCAAAAAAACAGGCTTGGTCTCTTCTTGGGTTTCACTAATCACCACCGGGATGTTTTTTTTAATGATACCTGCCTTTTCAAATGCAATTTCGGGCAAGGTATTCCCGAGAAATTGCATATGGTCAAAACCTATATTGGTTATGACAGAAAGAATTGGATGGATGATATTTGTAGAATCTAAACGCCCTCCCAGACCAACCTCAATTACGGCGATATCAACTTTTTCATGGGCAAAATAATCAAATGCCATTCCAACGGTCATTTCAAAAAAAGACAATTGCTGATTCTCCAAAAAAACTTTGTTTGAATCAATAAATTCAATCACGCTTTCCTCTCCTATTGGTATACCGTTTACCCTTATTCGTTCTCTAAAATCTTTTAAATGGGGTGAGGTATATAAACCGACTTTTAAACCGGATTCCTGCAAAATGGAAGCTAGCATATGACTGGTTGAACCTTTTCCGTTGGTTCCCGCAACGTGAATGGATTTAAATTCATTTTGGGGATTGCCCAAATGATCACAAAATAATTTGATATTGGTGAGGTCTTTTTTAAATGCGGAAGGGCCCTGCCTTTGATACATGGGCAAACGAGAAAACATCCAGTCCAAAGTGGCGCGATAGTTCATTTCCTATTCCGATAGAGAAAAATTGTAGATGATCAGGCCTATCTGCCTGGGTTGTGCCGAGGCATCAGGGCTAAATTTTGTTTTCAGCGCCGCTTCTTTTGCGCTTTCCAGTAAACATGTTGCTGAGTTTGTAGTTCCCTTTACACCCGCTTGCGCTGCAATTACGTTACCATTTTGATCAACGGTAATACTAACATAGACATTTCCCTCTTCATTACAATTGTAAGCAGGTTTTGGTTTATTTAACGCTTGGCGATTTCCCAATCTGTAGTTGCCGCCACCTCCGCCACCTCCGGATCCGTAATATCCTTTGGCATTTGGATCTCCGGTCAATTTTCCTTTATCTCCAGCCTGATTATCATTTCCTTCTCCTCCTTTGGCTTTGCCATCGCTATTTAATCCGCCCATTAGTGCATCTAACGCTTTGCGTTTCGCTTCTTGTTCTCGCTTGACCCTTTCTGCCTCTTCTCGTTTCTCTCTTTCAATTTTTTCTTTAGCCAAACGCTCTTTTTCCAATTTATTTCTTCGGTCAGCCTCTAATTTTTTCTTAGCTTCTTCCTCTTTCTTAATGGCGATGGTCTCCTCATTTTCTTGTGTAATTACCTCCTCCGCCTTTACTGCTTCACTGGAGGTTTCTTCAACCACCTCCTCAACTTCCTCTTGTTGCTCCTCTATCGGCTCAGAAGGCTGTGTCAGGGGTTGTAATTCTTCTTGCGGTTGTTGCTCACCACTTCCAAAATCTGTTGTGCCAAAATTTACCGCGATCCCATATTCAATAGGAGGGTCCAGATACTTTAGTCCAAAGAAAAAAATCACCACCAACAATAATGCAGTGATCACCCCTGTGATTAGGGCTGATTTTCTTTTATGTGTTGTATCTAAAAAGGCCATGATTTATTTTGGTCTTACAGCTAAAACTACTTTTATTTTATTGCGATTAGCAATATCCAATACTTGAACTGCTTTTTCAATAGGCACTCCTTCCTCTGCTCTTAAAACAATGGTAGGATTTTCCTGGTTATTGAGCTGGGCCAACAAATAACTTTCCAACTCCTTTTCGCTCACTTTATTTTTGTCAACATAATAATCTAGACCTTTTGTAATACTTACTGCAGTCGATTTTTTGTTTTCTGTTTTACCCTGTGCTTTGGGCAACATAATATCCAATGCATTTACTGTTACCAAAGTTGAAGTGAGCATGAAAAAGATCAACAAAAGGAAAACGATGTCCGTCATACTGGACATGTTAAAATTTGGGTCGACTTTATTTCGGCTTTTTAGATTCACTTTTAAAATTTAAACAGGTTCATTCAACAGATCTAAAAACTCGACCGATTTGGCCTCCATTTCGTATACAATCTTATTTGTTCTCACTACCAAATGGTTATAGGCCACATAGGCAATGATCCCGACGATAAGCCCGGCAACGGTTGTTGTCATAGCCGTATACAAACCATCACTCAACATTTTTATGTCAATCTGTCCACCTGAATTGGCAATTTCATGGATGGCGATGATCATCCCTATTACAGTTCCCAAAAATCCGATCATGGGAGCTGCACCTGCAATGGTTGCCAATACCGGAACATTCCTCTCCAGTTTGTAAATCTCCAATTTGCCTGCGTTTTCTATCGCCGTATTGATATCTTCCAAGGGTTTTCCAATTCTAGAGATTCCTTTTTCTATCAACCTCGCCGCAGGTTTTGGATTACTTGCACAAAGTATCTTGGCTGCATCTATATTCCCATTCATGATATTGTCTTTGATTTGATTCATGAAGTTCTTATCCACCTTTGAAGCAGCTTTTATGGCAAAATAGCGTTCAAAATAAATATACAGAGCAACAATCAGTAAGACAAAAAGCAGTGCTATAATGATCTGTCCACCAAGGCCACCATCCATAATTAATTGATAAATAGACAGCGTCCTTTCTTCAGAAACTACCTCCTCCAATATATCCTGAGTCTCTTGGACTCCTTCTTGCAGTATTAACATATATTATTCTAAATAAAATTTATCTGATTAATGCTCAGCAAAAATTACCCGTTAATTTGAGTTAATCAACGAGAATTATGTTAAACTTTTGCCAATCTATACCATTGTTCGGAGCACCATGAATGCGGCAGCTCCAACGAGATAACCAACGAGTGCGAGCCATCCAATATTCTTGAGGTACCAGAAAAAGTTAATTTTTTCCATTCCCATGGCAACAACTCCGGCAGCAGACCCAATAATTAACATACTACCTCCGGTACCAGCAGCATAGGCAATAAAATGCCATAATTCATGGTCCATAGGTTCTGAAAACATACCAATACTGGCTGCAACCAAAGGCACATTGTCTATAACAGCAGAAGCAAAACCCAAAATGATCACTACCAAATCAGAAATAGAATCGCCTTCGGTGATGGCCATTTCTGTCCCTAACATGGGGATAGTTTCTGTTAAAGTTTCAGCAAAATGAAATAACACTCCTATTGATTCCAAGGCCGCTACGGCCATTAAAATCCCGAGGAAAAATAAAATACTGGGCAGCTCAATTTTCCCCAAAGAAGCATGAACAGGATTGTGACCCGTATCTGAATGAGCATTATCCTCATTTATCTTCGTTAATTCAATTTGCGTATTAGAATAGAATTCAGCAAAAACGGCCACTACAGAAAGAGACAACATCATTCCTACATAAGGTGGTAAGTGTGTAATTGTTTTAAAAATTGGAACAAAAATAATTGCTGTTAAACCCAAGTAAAGCATTTTACTTCCTTTTGGATTTACATCTTCTTCATCTTCTACTGCTGTTTCTATATGTCCTTTAAATGGTTTTAACCTCGAAGCTAAAAGCACAGGAACTACTATGGCTAATACCGCAGGAATAAACAATCTCAGAATCAACTCACCGGTACTAACTTTTTTAGCAATCCATAACATGGTAGTTGTTACATCTCCAATAGGAGACCATGCACCGCCGGCATTTGCAGCAATAACAATTAAAGAAGCATACCAAATTCGGTCTTCGTTAGAAGACATGATCTTTCTTAAAATGGTGATCAAAACGATGGTTGCTGTAAGGTTATCAATAATAGCAGATAGAATAAAGGCCAAAAGCGCAAATATCCACAATAGCTTTATCCTACTTTTCGTTTTCACAAATTGTTTGATGGTACTAAATCCGTCGAAATAATCGATAATTTCCACGATGGTCATCGCACCAATCAGAAAGACAAGAATTTCTGCTGTTTTCCCTAAGTGATGGAGTAAAATTTCTTCCAGATGTGTTGGTACCAACTTATGCAATTCTGAATCTACATCGAATACCTCTAAGTGACCCAAGGAAATAATGGCCCAACATACCGCCATCATTCCCAGGGCTGGAATTAATTTATCAATTTTTAAGGTGTGTTCCAGCGTAATAGCAAGGTATCCAAGTATGAAGATACTTATAATGAGTGTTTCCATTGAGTTAATTTACGGGTTAAATATAATAATTATATTAATTCACTTAAGGCAATTTGAAACCCAGTTTTTGAAATATTCTTTTTTGTAGGGTTGACCTTGTGAATTTTTTTCATTGCCTTTTTAATCGTTCTGGAGGTATCTTTAAAAATCAGTTCATCCTTCATTGGAAGGGCGATCTTCTTTTCCATAAGATAGGCAAAAACCCTTGCAATACCGCAATTTGAAATAAAATCAGGGATCAAGCTCACCTGTTGATCAGTATATTCCATGATCGGTCCGAAAAATATTTCTTTATCGGCAAAAGGCACATTGGCTCCGGGAGAAATCACTTCCAGGCCTTTTTCTATCATTATAGAGATTTGCTCTTTGGTTACTAAGCGCGAGGCAGCTGCGGGCACAAATATTTGGGCAGGAACCGACCAAATTCTTTTATTCATCTCTTCAAATGGTATCAAGGCAGCTGCTTGCAAGGTATTCCCTTTTTTATTTAAAAAGAGTTCTTTCATCTCATCCGGTGAAAACCCTTGGTTATTGATCAATCCGCCTGCTTTGTCAATGATGCCTACCACTTTTGCGCCCAAAGAAGTCAGATAATACGCAGCAGCAGAACCCACATTGCCAAAACCTTGTACAATCACTCTTTTATTCTTTACTTCCCCACCATAAATGTTGTAATAATGCTTCACTGCTTCGGCAACACCATACCCTGTAAGCATATCTGCAACAGTATATTTTCTATCAATGGCAGGTGTGTACTTAGGATCTTCTATCACTTTGATCACCCCATGTCTCAACTGGCCAATTCTATTGATTTTCTCAGCTTCAGAAGGTTTAAAATGCCCATTAAAAACTCCCTCTTGGGGATGCCACACTCCTGCATTTTCTGTTAGCGGAATTACATCGTGAATTTCGTCAACGTTTAAATCTCCACCTGTTCCATAATAATATTTCAACAAGGGTGTAACCGCTTTGTACCATCTTTCAAGAACACCCTGCTTTCTGGGATCATTAGGATCGAAATTTATACCTGATTTGGCGCCTCCAATGGGAGGACCTGAAACGGTAAATTTAACTTCCATTGTTTTTGCCAATGAAAGCACTTCATTCATATCGAGTCCCAAACGCATTCTGGTTCCGCCTCCTGCGGCTCCACCTCTCAGCGAATTGATTACTGTCCAGCCCTCGGCCTCTGTCTCCGGGTCTCTCCAATGAAAGACAATTTCAGGAGGTTTATTTTCGTACTTACTTAAAAGTTCTTTCATCTTAGCTTATATTTTGAAATAGATACCACTACTATGATCTTTTTGTGCTCCGGTAACACTTTTTAAACAATTGACTTTTTCCTGACTTTTTAAAACTCCCAAAAAACCGAAAATGATCGCTTCTTTAAAATCGATGATTTCTTTTGAGGGAATTACTAATTCATTCCGTGTAAAAAACTGCATTCTTTCTATCAAAAACTGATTAAAGGCCCCACCCCCGGTAACCAAAGTTTTAACGGCGGTATTGGTACTGTTTTTATCTATCACCTTTGTAATTTGGATAGCGATATGCTCTACATAGGTCCTCAATACATCTTCCATTGGAAGATTGCATTGATCGATAATCGGAAAAATTGTTTCCACAACAAATTCATAGCCTAAAGATTTAGGTTTTTCCGACTGATAAAATTCGAGACTATTTAGCTTGTTTAGAAGGTCTTCATTCAATTTGCCGGATCTTGCTATTTTCCCCTCCTCGTCAAAAGCTAAACCAATTTTCTCGGTATAATAATTCATAACAATGTTTACCGGACAAATATCAAAAGCCAATCTTTGGTTGTTCTGATCAAAAGAGATGTTGGAAAAACCGCCGAGGTTCAAGCAAAATTCATATGCTGAGAACAAATACTTATCCCCTATAGGAACCAAGGGTGCTCCCTGACCCCCTAAAGCAACATCCTGTTTTCTGAAATCGCAGTATACGGGCAGGTTGGTTTCTGCGGAAATTACCGCACCATTCCCAATTTGTGTTGTATAATGTAAGTGCGGCTGATGAAAAATCGTTTGGCCGTGAGAAGCGATAAAGTCGATATTTTGAAGCGAATTTTTATCTATAAAATTATTGATTACCTCAGCCAAAAAAAGACCATATTCTGAATCTAATCGGGCGATTTTTTCACCTGAAAGATTAAAAGCATTTTTTAGTTTATTTTTCCATAAAT
>CAZWAN010000059.1:0-17789 GCA_964631875.1 uncultured Flavobacteriaceae bacterium | reverse complement strand
CCATTATAATTTTTATTTTCTGCCAACTTGACAGACCTTTCTTTTTGGTACTTCTTTTGCAATAGACAGCCCGAATCATTATAAAATTTAGATTATGTCAAAAGGAAAAATAAATGTTTCGGTGGAAAATATATTTCCACTCATTAAAAAGTTTTTGTATTCAGATCACGAAATTTTTTTACGTGAATTGATTTCGAATGCTACGGATGCCACACTAAAACTAAATCATCTCGCTTCTGTTGGTGAATTCAAGGGAAATACTGATGATCTTAAAATAGAAGTAAAATTAGATAAGGAAGGTAAGAAAATTCACATTATCGATCAAGGGATTGGTATGAGTGAAGAGGAAGTGAAAAAATACATTAATGATGTCGCTTTCTCAGGTGCAGAAGAATTTTTGGATAAATATAAGGATGAAAAAAATCAGACGGGTATCATAGGTCATTTTGGTTTGGGATTTTATTCTGCTTTTATGGTTGCGAATAAGGTAGAACTTATTACTAAGTCGTATAGAGAAGAAGATCCTGCTGTAAAATGGACTTGTGACGGTTCTCCCGAATTCACACTTGAACCCAATGATAAGAAAGAAAGAGGTACTGAAATAATTCTTCACGTTGCAGATGACTCTCTTGAGTTTTTAGAAAAAAATAGAATAGGAGATCTATTGCATAAATACAACAAGTTTATGCCTGTGCCTATTAAATTCGGTACACGGGAAGAAGAACTTCCTTTACCAGAGGGTGCAGATAAGGATGCAAAACCTGAAAAGATTACGGTTGATAATATCATCAATAATACGACTCCGGCTTGGACGAAACAACCAAGTGAACTAAAGGAAGAGGACTATAAAAATTTTTACAGAGAATTGTATCCAATGCAGTTCGAAGATCCTTTGTTCAATATTCATTTAAATGTAGATTATCCATTTAATTTAACGGGTATCCTTTTCTTTCCGAAATTAAGTCACAATATAGATATTCAGAAAGATAAAATTCAATTATATCAAAATCAAGTGTATGTAACTGATAATGTAGAGGGAATTGTACCTGACTTTTTACAGATGCTAAGAGGTGTGATTGATTCACCTGATATTCCTTTAAATGTGTCGAGAAGTTATTTACAAGCAGATGGAGCTGTTAAAAAGATTTCCTCTTATATCACTAAAAAAGTTGGAGAAAAATTAGCTTCATTGTATAAGAACAATAGAGAAGATTTTGAAAAGAAATGGAATGATATTAAAATTGTCATTGAATACGGTATGCTTTCTGAAGAGAAATTCTTTGAAAAGGCAAAGTCATTTGCACTTTATCCGACCGTAGATGGCAAGTACTTTACATTTGATGAACTTCAAGAAAAATTAAAGCCTGCCCAAACAGATAAAGATGGTAATTTAATTATTCTTTATGCCAGTGATGCTGATGAGCAACACAGCTTTATTGAAGAGGCTGAAGCAAAGGGTTATGAAGTATTATTAATGGATTCTCCCATAGTGGCTCACTTAATGCAAAAACTGGAGGGAGCCAATGAAAAAGTGAGATTTAGTCGTGTTGATGCCGATTCTATGGATAAATTAATCCAAAAAGAAGAGAATCAAATTTCTAAACTATCTGAGGAGGAACAAAATAAATTAAAAGAAATTATTGAAGGAATCGTTCCAAAAGAAAAGTATACTGTCCAGTTGGAGGCCTTAGATTCTAAATCAAATCCTTTTATTATAACCCAACCTGAGTTTTTAAGAAGAATGAAAGACATGCAAAAAACCGGTGGTGGTGGATTTATGGGAATGAGTAATTTTCCTGAAATGTATAATTTGGTTGTCAACACCAATAACGATTTAATGAAGAAGATCTTAAGTGCAAAATCTAAGCGAAATGAATATGTAAGTCAAGCCTTAGATTTAGCCAAACTTTCTCAAAATTTATTGCAGGGTAAAGATCTAACCCAATTTATAAAGAGAAGTTTTGAATTGATGAACTAAAATAAAAAACCCGTGATCACACGGGTTTTTTTATGACAAAAAAAAGGGTCAAGTCAACCTTGCCCTTTTTACCCCCTCTAATAATAAATGGTATATAATGAAAATTGGTTTATTCAATTGGAAAATCAAAATAGGTTTCAGGAAATGGTTCATCCTCTAAGGTGAAATGCCACCATTCGTTATCATATCCTTTAAAACCTTGTGCTTCCATTCTTCTTCTTAACAGAAGCCTTAGTGCTCTTTGATTTTTAGTGATATACTGATAGTCTATATGAGATTTTTCATCAAAAAGATCATATGGACTACCCATATTTAATTCTTTACCTGTTGTCAATGAAATAATGGTGCAATCAATGGTGCTTCCTCGACTATGTCCAGATTTTGAGGCGATGTATCCTTTAGGGATCAATTCACTTTTATCAACATTAGGATAATAAATGGACTTCATAACCGTATCAGATTCGTCATCAGCCCATTCTATTAATTGATTTACCGCAGATTGAGGACGATAGGCGTCATAAATTTTGAGGCCAAAACCCAACCGTTCAAAACCTTCTTGCACTCTTTTTAAGGCGTCTGCAGCCTCTTTAGATAAAATGCACCTGGGTTGATTATAACCGGCAATTGGCTTCCCAACAAAATTGTTTGATCCGAAATATCTCAAATCAATTTTGATGTTCGGCATTAAATCTTCTACATAAACAAAATCTTTATGTATCGGAGGTGGATTGTAATTTGACACTTCCGTTTTAGTCGTAAAACTCATAAAAAGAAGAACGATGACTAATTTATAAAACTTCCTAATTTTCATATAGCATTGTTAAAGTAAACTTAATAACGCAGTTTTTTATTAAATATTTTATGTTAATTGTGTGTATTATTTAAAAAATGAATAATTTTTTGGTCCAACCAATTCCTATGTCAACAAATGAAATGCCCAAATATTTTGCCGTGCTATTTTCTTGATCACTTTGGGGATGGATAAAAATGGAAAGCTTGAAAGCTGTTTATACTTCAAGGAAGGATATTAAAAAACTAAATGCAGAAACAATTAAAATGGTCTTAACCGTAGATCTTATTAAGAATTTTAGCTAGGCGAATACCAGATAAATAAAGTTGATTCTGGACTTCTTTAAAATGGTCATAGCTATAATTGTAGCCCAGTTTATCTCCTATTTTAACATCATCATATAAACTTGCCGTAAATTGATGCATTTTATCGGCCCACTCAGTTATTGTACCCAAGGTATTGGCTTCACGATAAATTTCTCCTTCTAAAATATTGGAGGATAATTCTGTATAACTCATGTTGTATGATTCGATCATGTCGCTATCCCAAACCCTATGTAAATTTGAACCATTGTTGAACCAACGGACTTGAAAATCGTTTCCACCTTTATCATCTTCTAGTCCAATATGTAAAGGTTGATGAAGGTCTCCGACCAAATGTACTAGAAATTTGAGATACATAATCTGTTCATTTTCGATCGTATTAGGATTTTTTAATTTCGCAATACACGTTTCGATAGCCGTAATTATGTCACCATCGCTGCTTTTTTTTGACTGGGCATAGTTTTGATCAAAAGGATAGTTCACATAATGCCAAGGTTTATAAAGGTCGTAGTTGCGATCGGATTTTATTTCATCCATATAGTTAGAAACATATGCCAAACTATGGCCGTTCAGTAATTTTCTAACCTTTTTTTCTGCTTTTTTATTAAGGTGCTTTTGAGCAATTTCACCAATTACGCGATGTCCTGTTGGCCCCCATTCATCAGCTTTAGCAAAAAAAACAGTGGGTATAAAAAAGAAACAGGCTAAAAAAAAAGAAATTGACTTGGACATTGTTGTGAAATTTGAACCAAAAGTAATAAAAAAAGGGAGCCATTCGACTCCCTCTTCACTCAAGTACTAAAAAATTAATGCTCATTCATTCGGAAATCAGGATATGCACTCATTCCGTGTTCGTGTAAATCAAGACCTTCAATTTCTTCTTTTTCAGAAACTCTTAGGCCTATTGTCTTTTTGATAGTGAAAAGAATTATGAATGACGTAGAAACACAAAATGCGCCTACGGCTGCAACGCCAATTAATTGATCTAGAAATTGATCAATTCCAGCTTTGTCACCAAAAATTCCTACTGCCAATGTTCCCCAAATTCCACAGACTAAGTGAACTGCAATTGCTCCAACAGGATCATCCAGTTTAAGTTTGTCTAATAATATAACGCCCAAGACAATAATAATACCCGCAATAAGTCCGATGATTAAAGAATCTGTAACACTCATCAGATCTGCACCAGCTGTAATTCCTACAAGTCCTGCCAAAATACCGTTTAATACCATAGTGATATCATAAGTTTTGAAAATAGCATATGATGTAAAGAAAGCACCCACTGCTCCTGCTGCAGCAGCAATACATGTTGTAACTAAAACCAATGATACTAGTCCCGGATCGGCACTTAGCACAGACCCTCCATTAAATCCAAACCATCCAAACCATAAAAGGAAAACACCAATCAATGCCAGGGGAATATTATGTCCTTCGATCGCTTTGGTAGATCCATTATATTTACCAATTCTAGGACCTAATAAAATAACAGCAACTAAGGCAGCCCATCCTCCAACAGAGTGAACTAATGTTGAACCTGCAAAGTCATAAAAGCCTGAGGCGTCAAGAAAACCACCGCCCCATTTCCACATCCCAACAATTGGGTAAACCAAGCCAACATAAATAACAGAAAAGATTAAAAATGAATTTAATTTGATCCGTTCAGCAACAGCTCCTGAGACAATTGTTGCAGCTGTGGCGGCGAACATTGCTTGAAACAAGAAGTCAGTAAAATAGGTATATCCCGGGTTGTAATCTAGTGTAAGTCCATTTTCAGGAAGACTTAAACCAAACCCTGCAAAACCGAAGAAACCTCCGGCAAAATCTTCACCTGGGTACATTAAATTGAATCCAATAAATGTATAGGTCAATAGACCGATAGCTAATACCATGACATTTTTAAATAGGATGTTAATGGTATTTTTTGATCTTGTAAGGCCAGCTTCTAAGGTAGCGAAACCTAAATGCATGGCGAAGACCAAAAAAATTGACACCATCATCCAAACATTATTAATTGTAAAAAGATTTTCCATTTGTTTTAATTATTTTAAAGTTTCTCCTCCTTTTTCTCCTGTTCTAATTCTGTAAGTTTCTCTGATGTCTGAAACGAATATTTTCCCATCTCCTACTTCTCCGGTATAGGCAACCTTCAAAATAGTATCAATAGTGATTTGTTCAAAGTCATCATTTACAACAATAGAGAGATATCTCCTTTGTATGTCTGAGGTGCTATAAGCAATACCTCTATAAACATGTCCTTGTTTTTCATTGCCTACACCGGTGACATCCCAATAGGTAAAGAAGGTGACTCCTTTTGCGTGTAAAGCATTCTTTACTTCCGAATATTTTGATTTTCGGATAATTGCATCAATTTTTTTCATAAGAGTTGTTGTATTAAAATTTATAAATAGCCGCTACTAAAAATGAGCTCAATGAGCTTGTTGGGTCTAAATCTCTATCTAGGAAGGTGTCTTCACTTGTAGAGTCTAATCTAAATTCTGGTTTGATGATTAAGTCTCCTACTGTATAGCTTCCGGTAAGCGTAAAAGCGAATACAGAACCGTCACCATTTTCGTCGTAACCACCAATAGCTCCAACACCTCCATCTGTTTCTGCAAAATATTCACCTCTTAAACCAATGGCAAAATTATTTGTTGCTTGTAGTTGGGGATAGATGGCTAAACCGTAGAAAGATGCTTCTGTATCGTTATCACTATAATAGGTTGAGTTAAAGCCAAGGTAAAATGTATCTGATAAATCAAAACCTGTTGTCAAATCGACTTGGAACTGGGGTCCGTACAGGAAATTCAAATAAGTTCCTTTGAATCCAACCTGTGCCCCTAAGGTATAATTGTTAGTTGGATTAAAGTTAGTATAATCGTTATCGTTCATAAAAGCTGCCATCAATGACCAGTCGTCATTTATCGCCCAATCCATTTTTAATCCAGTGTGAGAAAAGGGGCCATATGAGAACATATAAGAGGTAGAATAGTTGAAATTTCCGGTTGGGGAAATAACCTCATAACCTAAAAAAGTATTGAAATTACCAAACGTTAAAGTGATTTTATCGGATACGTTCCAATATACGTATAGCTGGTTTATCACCTGAGAGCTATTACCCAGATCAGGAGCTCCATCTCCATCTAAATCCCATTGAAGGGAGCCGAAAACGGCATCAGTACCTCTGGGCCCAAATACCAAATCAGCAACTGCGCCCACTTTTTCACCTTCATATGAAATGATTGTATTTACCATACCTAATGCAAATCCATTAAGATTGGCAAAAGAAGTATTTGGGGCTGCAGAATTTTCTCCCCCGTTGGGTGCATTGAGGTTTTGCCTAAAGTACGCATCGACACTTCCTGAAAAGGAAAAATTCTTTTTGATTTTGTCCATGGTAGTCACCTTTGTAGAATCTACTTCCTGCGCGCTTAAAAGGGTCGTACCTAACACGGTTAAAAGGATGAATAATTTTTTCATTGATATTAAAATAAAGTTAGTAATTGTTTAAAATGTTGCGGTAAAAGTAAAATAATCCACTAAACCCCCAAAAAAAATAGGGGTATAGGTGTAATTATTATGATTATAGAAAAAATAACCCTACCAAAATGAATGGTAAATAAAAAATAAGTGCCAAAAATTTTAAATCCCTAGATGTAATTGTAGCCAATTTCCTTTTTTACGGAAGTTGAAAGTCGAAAAATGATCAGAAATTATCTTCTTTTTGCGTTATAAGATAATTTTATAGAAAGAATTGAACTAATGACATAATATTTTATGTGCATTCGAAAGTATCATTATATTTGTTTTTTGCACATTTTTGAGCGAAATTGAAATTTAATTTAAAATTAAATGAAAGAATATAAATTGATTAAACAAATCGGTACGGCGGTTAAGTCGCAACAAGATTTTGAAGATCTCATTAATAGTTATGCGAAAATGAGGTGGGAAGTAGTTAATTGTTTTACTCACCGAGGTATTATTAAAGCCTTGTTAGTGAGAGATATAGAAGATAAGTAACCTGAATAACCACAGAAATGTGGTTATTTTTTTGCTTTTTATTATTTAAAATGATATTTTTATGATATCAAAATAATTTAAAAAACTTAATTATGGAAGACGAAAAAATTATTAAGGTTCAAAATGGTTACATGTTTTTAGCCATTACCATTTTGGCAATCGCCTTTGGTGTTTTTGGTATAACACGCGGGATGATGCTTTCCTCGTTGCTTTTTATCTTTGGTTTTTTTATGTTACCGGGATTTTTTCTTGTAAATCCTAATACATCGAAAGTATTGTTACTTTTTGGAAAATATATTGGTACGGTTAAGGAGAACGGTTTCTTTTGGGCCAATCCTTTTTACACTAAAAAGAATATTTCGCTGAGGGCAAGCAACTTCGATAGCGAAAGAGTCAAGGTGAATGATAAATTGGGTAATCCTATTATGATCAGTACTATATTGGTTTGGCGAGTTAGGAATACATACAAGGCGGCATTTGAAGTTGATAATTATGAAAATTTTGTTAGGGTTCAATCTGATGCAGCAGTAAGAAAACTGGCGAGTTTATATCCCTATGACAATTTTGAGGATGACGGTGTAGAGGAGGAAATTACTTTGAGGGCAAGTGTAAATGAGGTGAGTGAAGCTTTAGAAAAAGAATTGTCTGAGCGTTTAGATATGGCAGGAATTGAGGTTTTGGAGGCAAGAATCGGGTATTTAGCCTATGCCCAAGAGATTGCTAATGCCATGCTTAAAAGACAACAAGCTACCGCCATTATTGCGGCTCGCCATAAAATTGTTGAAGGTGCAGTAAGTATGGTAGAAATGGCTTTAGAAGAATTGAGTAAAAAGGAAATTGTACAATTAGATGAAGAGAGAAAAGCTGCCATGGTGAGTAATCTGATGGTCATCCTCTGTTCGGATAAAGACGCAACTCCGGTGGTAAATGCTGGTACATTGAATCATTAGAATAAGGAAAAAACCAATGAAATGAAGAAAAAAGCTTTTGCTTTGCGGATTGATGAGGATGTTTTTAAAGCGATCGAGAAATGGGCTTCCGATGAGTTTAGATCTACCAATGGACAAATAGAGTGGATGCTATCCAAAGTTTTGAAAGAAGCCAATCGTTTTCCCAATAAAAAAAAGGCGGATTAATTTCCGCCTTTTTTATTCTTGGGATGTACCAATTTCATTTCTTTAATTAAACGCTGATTACCTGCGTATTTGTCAATAATAAATAATACATAACGCACATCCACCATAATATTTCTACAAATAGAAGGATCATAAAAGTAGTCGCTCATCGTTCCTTCCCAAACGCGGTCAAAATTTAAGCCAATCAGATTTCCATGGGCATCAATAGCCGGACTTCCAGAGTTACCTCCGGTTGTATGATTGGTCCCGATAAAATTGATGGGTAATTTTCCATTTTTACCGTAGGGTCCGTAATCTTTTGATTCATAAAGCGAAATTAGTTTTTCCGGAAGATCGAACTCATAGTCACCGGGAACATATTTTTCGAGAACTCCTTCCAAATAAGTTACAGGTTCGTAATAAACCGCATCTTTAGGTTGATAACCTTTCACCTGTCCGTAGGTCACGCGAAGGGTACTATTGGCATCAGGAAAAAAACGCTCTTTCGGAAATGTTTCCATCAAACCTTTCATATAATCTTTTTGCAAATCATTTATTTTGAGTTGAATAGCTTGATAATTAGGTTGAATGTTTTGATAATATTCTGTGCAAAGCTTTTTCCCCAAATCATAGGCAATATCCTTATTTAACTTTTCGAAAACTTCATCTGAACTGCCTGTTAATAAGTCGGTCGCTTTCTTTTGGTCTAGTAAACTGGATTCACTATAAATTTGTGTTGCAAGTGCCTCAATATTTATATTTTTTAACTCTTCTATTACATAATTTTGAGGGTTTTTAGATACATAAATTTCCATTAATTTTTTAAAAACCTCCTCATCTACTTTAGCTGTGTAATTTTTGTAAAAACCAATTAAACTATTGATCATTTTTTCTCTTTCCGCTTCAAAAAGTTCAGGGTTCCTCTTAACTTTTTCCTCAAATTGATATAATCTGGTTGTTTGCCGAAGTAATTCTATATTTCTATTCACCACTTCCCCCCAATAGGCTTGGGCCAGTCCAATTTCCTCGATCTCCTGATAGTATTTTTCGAACGAAGGAATTAGATCTTTGTATTCACTATTATTGAAGACTTTTTGCTGAAATTTATTTTCCAGTTCTTGTTTTTTAGCAACAGCATTAGTTGCAGTTAACCCCTGTGTTTCTCCAATCCACTTTTTCCAGTAGTTAGCCGTACTCGCATATTTGGCTGCGTATTGAATTTTGATTTTATTATCAGCCCTCATATACTTATCGGTAATTTTTAGGGCATTATCTCTAATTTCTATTTTGGCTGGATTAATTGTTTTTACAAGCTGATCTATGGCAAATGAAGGTAAGTATTCATCAGTTGACCCTGGAAATCCAAAAACCAGGGTGAAATCACCTTCCTCAATACCGTCAAGTGAGACAGGTAAAAAGTGAGTTGGCGTATAAGGTTGATTATCGGGACTGTATTCTGCTGGCCGATTATTTTTATCTGCGTAGATACGGAATAAAGAGAAATCTCCGGTATGTCTAGGCCACATCCAATTATCGGTATCTGATCCAAATTTACCAATTGAAGAAGGTGGAGCACCTACCATTCTGATGTCTTTGAATTTTTCAGTGATGAAAAGTAGATATTGGTTCCCTTTATACATGGGTTTAATCATTGCTTCTTGCCACTCTTCTTTCTCGACCACATTCAAAAACTGGTTGATGTTTTGATCTATCTTTGATTGTTTTTCCGAAGGACTAAGTTCGTTGTAGATTCCGGTCAAAACAGTATTTGTTACATCTTCAATTCGTTTTATAAAAGTGACATACATGCCTGAATTGGGCAATTCATCTGTCAGTTTTTCCGCCCAAAAACCATCTGTCAAATAGTCTTTATCCACTGAAGAGTGCGATTGAATGGCACCATAACCACAATGATGATTCGTAAGAATTAATCCCTGTGGGGAAATTATTTCGCCTGTACATCCTCCGTTAAAGTGAATGACTGCATCTTTTAAACTTGCCTTATTTATATCATAAATATCTTTGGCAGAAAGTTTTCCACCTAATTGATGTATTTCTTTTTCATTCATTCCTTCTAATAAAGAGGGAATCCACATTCCTCCCTGTTGTGCAAAAAACAAGGATGTGGTAAACATAAACAGCAAACTAATTTTTTTCATATCTATATACTATTATATTAAGGTGATGTATATTCTATTTTATCTACGGCGTTCTTTAAAAAATTTGGTGCTCTAAAACGATAACCAATATACATTTGCACGAATGAACGAGATGTATTGAATTCTACTAATGGATTTTCGTCTCTATTCAAAAAATTCCCGTTAAAATTAAATCCTCCAAAAAAATCCTTAGAGTTATAACCCATTCCAAAATCAGCAAGTAAAATAGTTACCAATGCTGAATTATCTTTGATCTTTTTTACCATATCCGCTTCACTTTCTCTTCTGCTGTATTCAAAACCTAATCCCGGAGCAAAACCGGCGTTTACAAACCATCGTCTGTTTATAACAAAATTATAATAATAACCTGCAGTTATGGCCGCATCAAAAATGTTGAAAGTTTCATTAATAGATGAGTCGGAAATCTTATTGTATTTCAGAATAAAACTTGGCATAAATGTACCCGCACTTTTACGTTGAATTTCTGTTTGATTGATAAGTGATTTTAAGGAGAATTTTTCATTGAATTTATATCGAGTCATTGAACCGACAATAACAGATTTGAGGTTTGGTAAAACAATATAGTCTTCATAACCAGGTAAAAATTCATTACCAATTTTAATATCTGAAATGTAATAGCCTTGTATCTTGCTGTATTCTAGTGTTTGCAGCCAATTATTCAAAAAAACATCTCCTCCTACTTTAAATATTTTTGTCTTGCCTTTTTTATCGCTATCTGCATTAGCAAAGAAAGTAGGGGTATAGCCAATTTTAAATGATAGAAAACGATAATTTATAGCTAATCTCATCTTGTAATTTAAATTGGGCGAAATGGAATATTTCAGTTCGTCTTCCTTGAAATCAAAGGATTCTATATCATTATCCAAACCAAATCTAACATTTAATGTATTGGTCATTTCTTCAATAAAGTCCTTCGAAAACCTACGATCGAAATTTTGCGAATATAAGCTAAGGGGGATTAAAATGAAAGTAAGCAAAAACTTCTGCATATAATTATTATGGTATTCAAAAATAGGGCAAACGAAAGAATATTTATAAGGTTTAAAAGAATACTTTTCTAACTTTTATGAACGATGCTTTCTTAAATTTATATATTAGCCAAAATTTATTTAATGGAGAAATTACCCTTTTTTACAGATGATACCATTGTTTTTGGAATAATAATGCTTTGCTTGGGCTTTGTTTTCTTTACATCTTCAAAGAAAGAAGGCTTTTGGCATAAATTTTATAAAGTGGTTCCGGCCTTATTGATGGCCTATTTGTTACCGGCTATTTTCAATTCTTTAGGAATCATTTCAGATGCTCATTCAAATTTATACTTCGTTTCAAGCAGATACCTATTGCCTGCTGCTTTAGTTTTAATGACACTAAGTATAGATTTAAAGGCTATATTTAATCTCGGGCCAAAAGCTTTGATTATGTTTTTTACAGGTACTATCGGAATCGTAATCGGTGGACCCATTGCTATTTTGATAATTTCCGTTTTTTCTCCCGAAACTGTTGGTGGAGCCGGTTTTGATGCTACTTGGAGGGGACTGGCAACATTGGCAGGTAGCTGGATTGGTGGAGGTGCTAATCAGGCTGCAATGTTAGAAATATATCAGTACAATCCTAAATTATATGGAGGTATGGTATTGGTGGATATTGTTGTGGCAAATATACTTATGGCCGCTTTATTAATGGGAATAGGTAAATCAGACAAAATTGATAAGTGGTTGAAAGCAGATAATTCGGCTATAGACGAATTGGTTAGAAAAGTTTCTCATTTTTCAGAAAGTGTAAAAAGAATACCCACTTTAACAGATTATATGATGATTGCTTCAATGGCTTTTGTTTCTGTCGGGATTTCTCATCTTGGGGCTAATTATATTTCTGACTTTCTTACAAACAATTTTGAGGCGGTCAAAGATAGTCGGTCTGCTTTTTCTTCATTTGGTTCTCAATTTTTTTGGATGATTTCCATCGCCACATTTTTGGGAATATTTTTATCCTATACAAAAGCGAAAAACTATGAAGGTGCGGGTGCTAGTAAAATAGGTTCTGTATTTATCTATATTCTCGTAGCGACCATTGGTATGAAAATGGATTTGACAATGGTATTAGATAATCCAGGACTGATTCTTATAGGTATTGTGTGGATGCTTATTCATGTGATTTTACTCTTTTTAGTAGCTAAGATTATCAAAGCGCCATATTTCTTTTTGGCAGTCGGAAGTCAGGCAAACGTAGGGGGTGCTGCTTCTGCGCCGGTAGTAGCTGCGGCGTTTCATCCATCTTTGGCCACAGTGGGTGTTCTTTTGGCTGTTTTTGGTTATGTAGTTGGAACATATGGGGCCATTTTATGTGCAGAATTAATGCGAATTGTTTCGCTTCAGGGTTGATATTTTTTAAAAATAATTTAGATATTTGCGCACAAATTTACAGAGGGATATGAAAAAGTTATTAGCGCTAGTTTTGTTGGGATTGATTGTTTTTGCTTGTGCAAAAGAGGAAGATAACCTGATGATTGTTAAGGGGAACATTAGTGGCTTGCGAAAAGGTAAGTTTTACTTACAAAAGCAAATAGATTCATTGGTGGTGAGCGTAGATTCTGTTGATGTGAATGGAAATAATGAATTTATTTTGACAGATGTTGTGGATAGTCCGGAAATGTATTATCTGGCTATGGATAAGTCTGATAAAAAAATACCCTTTTTTGGAGAAAAGGATACCGTTTACATCAAATCTAGTCTAGAAAAATTTAATTTTAAATATTTAGTTGAGGGTTCTGAGAATCAAGATTTGCTGGATGATTATTACGATTTTATACAAAGATTTAACGGTCAGAATTTGGATCTCCAAAAGGCTTATTGGCAAGCACAAATGAGTCAAAATGTTGATTCAATAGCATTAATAGAAAATAAGCAAAAGGCATTAGAAAAAAGAAAATATTTATATGCGATCAATTTTGCAATTAATCATAAGGATAAGGAAGTGTCGCCTTATATTGCCTTAACCGATTTGGTAAATGCGAATACTGTTTGGTTGGATAGCATATACAATTCTTTGAATCCGGAGATAAAAACGTCTAAATACGGTGAAGAGCTTAAGAACTTCATTATCCAAATTAAAGTGGCAGAAGAATAAAGAGCTTTTAACTTTTAACTTTTATACTCCAAGTATAAGTAAAATAGGAAACCACCTCTTTATCTTCATTATATCCGGTGGCCGTGAGTAATACCTTTTGACCCTCTTTTGTGTTAATGGCTCTCGCTATAATTGAATTTATTTTGTCACCGTCATCACATATAAAAGTGATTCTTCCGGTTGCTTTTTTGTAAAATTCTCCTGTTTGAGCAGTGACTAAGGTAGATAATTTATGTTGTGAATTATCTACGCCTTTCATCATTAAGATCCCAGTTGCTAGTTCTGATGCCATACCTTGGGTAGCCCAATACATAGACTTAAACGGATTTTGATTAATCCATTGAAACTTTACTGAGGCAACTGCTTTTTCATCAGAAACTTCGGTCAATCGAACCCCTGAGATATATGCCGAGGGCAGTTTAAACATAATGAATTTATTGACATTACTTACTGAAAACTCCATAAACCAGGCTACTTTAATGCAATAGTAGGATATTCTAAATTATTTATAGGGTAGTATAAATGTTAAAAAAATGTTAATTATAGTACTTTGTATTGCATAGTAGTTTAGATAAGATATATATTTGCATAAGATAGTAATATACAAAAGTGTAAAATGAAAAATACGAACGAAAAAAATAATTCACTATTAATGCATTTGAGCAGCCTTTGCGCATATATTTTTCCATTAGGAGGGATTGTAGTGCCTTTGGTGGTTTGGGAAATGCAAAAAGACAAAAGTGAAAAAATTATGAAGGAAGGGAAAAGTGTAATAAACTTTAACCTTAGTTATGCCCTATACTTTGCTATTGCTATTTTGATAGTAGTTTCACTAGCAATTTTTATGGCAGTCCATGAAGCCAATCATTTTTTGTTGTTTTCAATTATATGTATGGCTGTATTTATTATGATCTTGTCAATCACCAAATTTGTTTTAATCATATTAGGGGTAATGAGCGCAAATAAAGGACAAGAATTTCATTACCCGGGAACAATAAATTTTATCAACTAAAACCTTAAAAAAAATGATTACTATTTTAATTGCAGTGATTATCGTTATCACTCAACAGATTCAATCAATGATGAGTTAACTCACATCTAAAAAAAGAAGAAATGAAGATAGAGAATACAAAAGCGCAAATGCGGAAAGGGGTTCTGGAGTATTGCATTTTATCCATCTTGCAAGATGAAGATGCTTATACTTCTGAAATCCTGGATCAATTGAAAGAAGCCAAATTACTGGTGGTTGAAGGTACAGTATACCCCCTTTTAACCAGATTGAAAAATGCGGGCTTATTAAATTACAGATGGGAGGAATCTACCTCCGGACCGCCAAGGAAGTATTATGGCTTAACCGAAAACGGAAGAATTTTCTTAGAAGAATTAAACAATACATGGGCCGACCTAGTTGCGGCTGTAGAACTAGTAACGAAAAAGAATAAAAAAAATAAAACGACCAAAAAATGAACAAGACTATAAATATTAATTTAGGAGGAAGTTTTTTTCATATAGACGAGAGTGCTTACTATACTTTGAAAAAATACTTAGAATCAGTAAAAGCTTCATTAAGCGACGATCCAAAAGGTCAGGATGAAATTTTGGCAGATATTGAGGCTCGTATTGGAGAATTATTGAGTGAAAAAATAAAAGAGGTTAGGCAAGTTGTAAATGAAAACGATATTAACGAGATAATTGAAGTCATGGGAAAACCAGAAGATTATTCTGTTGATGAAGAAGTTTTTATGGATTATAATACGACATATCGAAATAAAAATACTAAAAAACTTTACAGAGATCCAGATGATAAATTCTTGGGAGGAGTTTCTTCAGGTATGGCACATTATTTTAATATTGATGTTATTTGGGTGCGGTTGGCTTGGCTGATTGCTGCTTTTGGATTTGGGTTTGGATTTATTGTTTATCCCATACTTTGGATCTTGTTACCTCAGGCTAATACAACTGCTGAAAAGCTTGAAATGATGGGTGAAGCGGTCAATATTTCCAACATTGAAAAAAAAATTAAAGAAGAATTGAATGAAGCAGGGGAGCGCATCAAGGCAGGCCTTTCCGATGCGAGCGAGAAAGTTAAAAATGTAGATTATCAAAAATATGGTAATAAAGCGAAATCCGGTGCACAAGAATTTGTGGATGTCATTGGAAACATTTTCGGAACTATTTTTATGGTGATAGGAAAGCTAATAGGCGTATTGTTGATCATTGTTTCCTTGTCATTGTTAATTGCATTGGTTATTGGTTTATTTACCTTAGGTTCCATTGATTTTGTGCACGATGGTTGGGTGTTGGATCATTCAATGTTCTTTAACAATACAGGTTTGCCAATTTGGTTGATATCAATTCTTTCGTTTCTTTTACTGGGTATTCCTATTTTCTGGTTGTTTTTATTGGGATTGAGGATACTTTCAAGTAAAGCAAAGACTTTAGGGAAAACCGGTAATTTATCTCTTTTAGGAATTTGGCTTGTCGCACTAGTGACAACTATCTTTTTCGGGACAAAGCAGGTTATGCAAACGGCTTTTGACGGCGTTGTCAATGAAAATAAGGAATTATTCGTTTCTACGGCAGATACCTTGACCATCAAGTTTGTTGATCATGAAAAACTTGGAAACAGTGAATTGGGAAGGAGCTGGGGTTATGATGTTGTGACAGATTATAACAATGAAGACAGAGTTTATTCAACAAATATTAGGTTCGATATTCATCGGGCAGATGGAGAAACTGCCTATATGAAAATCAGAAAAAAATCTAAAGGCAATAGTCGTGAAGCGGCCCGAGAATTTGCAGAAATGATTGATTATGGCTTGATGATAGACTCGACGATAATTGAATTAAACGGATATTTTCTGACAGATCTGTCAAATAAATTTAAAGAACAGAAGTTGTACATTGATTTGTATTTACCTGAAAATCAAGTGATATATTTGGATAAATCTACTGAATCATATCTTTATGATGTCGATAATTTTTACGATATCTACGATAAAGATATGGCCAGACATCACTTCATTATGCATCAAGAAGGATTGAAATGTACAGATTGTGATTTAGATTGGAGTAGCGGAGAAAATAGTGATAAAGACAATACCGTACGTCCCGAATCATTTAATATGAAAATAGATGACGATGGTGTTCATATTGATATTGTTGATGAAACTGATAGTAAGGCTACAGTAAAAATTGATAAGAACGGAATCAAAATTGAAGGTGAAAAGGATTCTATTTGATTATACAATTCAACCTTTAATTTTTACAACTCATTCAAATATTTTGTTTCACCCTTTGTACTTAATTTAAATTTAACCAAACCTTTAAAATTAAACATACAATGAAAACCGTAACAAAAATTTTTATTTTACTTTTTGTAAGCCAACTATCAGTTTCCTGTTTTATAAATGGAGAAAAAGGGAACGGGGATGTTGTTATGACCAAAAGAGAGGTTCCGACAGATTTTATCAAAATCGATGCGAGTGCCGGTGTAAATGTGATTCTCGATATTGCTGACCAAACTAGTGTCAGAGTGGAAACAGATGAAAACTTGCAAGAATTGATCACTACTAAAGTAAAAAATGGCATATTATATGTTGGAGCAAAAGGTTTTATAAGAAGGGCTACTGCCAAAAATGTATATGTGTCTATACCTGGAATTAACGGTTTAACTGCTCAGAGCGGTGCCTCTATTAATGCGAAGGACCGGGTAAGTTCAAAGGAGCTTGAACTGAATGTTTCAAGTGGGGGAAATCTAAGCTTACTCATTTTCGCGGATGAAGTAAATTCCAAAGCGAGTAGCGGTGGAAACATTCATTTGAGGGGAGAATGTGAACTACTTGTGGCTGATGTCTCTAGCGGAGGAAATATAAAGGCAAATCAGCTTGAAGCTAAAAGATGTGATGCAAGCGCATCAAGTGGAGGACATTTGAGTGTAAATGTTAAAGAAGACCTAAATTCGAAAACAAGTAGTGGTGGCAGTATAAATAATAATAGATCAGATGGAGAATGGGAAAATTCTGTAAGTACTAATTAGTTGTTTTCAAAAAAAATGAAAAAGTCAGCCCTTTTACCTAATAAAAAGGCTGACTTTTTACAGTTGTCTTTAAAAATCAATTCAGTCATTCAAATCAAGTAAGATACTTTTTGCAGTTTCCGCATATTTCCGGCCAATGGGGATTCTTTTTTTATTTATTTGAACCGAGTTTCCTTCTATAAATTCAACCTCATTTAATGAGATCAAAAACGATCTATGGA
>CAZWAN010000058.1:0-17798 GCA_964631875.1 uncultured Flavobacteriaceae bacterium | reverse complement strand
AAAGTAGCCTCGCCAAGAATCGAACTTGGATCTAAAGTTTAGTCCCGAGCACTCGGGATATTCTATCCGTTGAATATGTTTTGAAAGTGGCATGGTAAGAATTTTTCAAATGGAAAGTAGCCTCGCCAAGAATCGAACTTGGATCTAAAGTTTAGGAAACTTCTATTCTATCCGTTGAACTACGAGGCCATTGGGCGAAGATAAAAAAAATGTTAATTTATGTCTCGTATAATTCACTTAAATTAGTGCGGTAAATTTATTCTATGGCGATTTCTGCTTGGTTTCAACCTTTTCGATTAATTTTTAAAAGATCAGCGGGCACTTCCCGAGGTATTTTACATAGCAAAGAGACTTTTTTTTTGGTACTCGAGAAGGATGGAAAATTTGGCATTGGCGAATGTGCCGTTTTTAGGGGTTTAAGCGCAGATGATAGACCAGATTATGAGGAAAAACTCAACTGGCTTTGCGAATACATACACCTGCCAAAGGAAACACTACTCGATTCGCTGGTTGAATTTCCTTCTATTCAATTTGGTCTGGAGCAAGCTTTCTTAAGTTTAAATAGTAAAGATCCATTTTTATTATTTCATTCTGAATTTACCAAAGGTAACAAAGGAATACCCATCAATGGTTTGATCTGGATGGGAGATAAGGCATATATGTTGGCTCAGATCAAAGAAAAAATTAAAGAGGGATTTTCTACTATTAAATTAAAAATTGGTGCGATCGATTTTCAGGCAGAACTGGATCTTTTACAATTTATCAGAGATCATTTTTCAGAAAAAGAGATCACGCTAAGGGTAGATGCAAATGGGGCCTTTTCGCCTCAAAATGCTCTGGAAAAACTAGATCAGCTAGCAGAGTTTGGCATTCATTCCATAGAACAACCCATAGCGGTGAAGCAATGGGAAGCCATGGAGGATCTTTGCAGAAAAACGCCTGTTCCCATTGCATTGGACGAAGAGCTGATCGGAGTTTTTCATAGCAAGGAAAAGGAGGAACTTCTGCAAAAAATAAAACCGCAGTTTATCATCCTAAAACCTAGTCTGGTTGGAGGAATAGCCGGAAGCCGGGAATGGATCAGGCTTTCAGAAAAAATGAATATTCCATATTGGATCACTTCAGCTTTAGAGAGCAACATCGGATTAAATGCCATTTCACAATTTACATACACCCTAAATAATCTTTTACCTCAGGGCTTGGGAACAGGTGTTTTGTTTACCAATAATATTGCTTCGCCGCTATGTGTAAAAATGGGCCAATTGCTATATTTAGCAAACAATAAAAATCACCACTGGCCAAAATATTTGTTAAACGAAATAAAGAAAAATTAAAAGAATGAATTTTATTCAGCAAGCCTATTTGGGCAAAAATGATTGGTGGCGTTATGTACTCACCTTTTTATTATTAATGTTTGGTTGGCAAGTAATTGGTGTTATCCCAATTACACTGATGGCATATATGAAAGCCGGAGACTTTGGTACTTTTATTGAATCAGCTGAAAACGCCTTTGCTAATTTGGGTATCAATGCAAATTTATATTTATTTTTGATGTTATTGATGTTTATCATCGGTTTGTTTTTTCTTTATATAGGAATAAAATTTATTCATCAAAGGGCCTTTAGAACAGTGATAACTACCAGAGAAAAAATAGATTTTAAAAGAGTTGTTTTCTCATTTTTACTATGGGGTGGCATATCGATCGTGTTTTTTGTATTAAGCTATTTGTCAGAACCTGAATTATATACTTGGAATTTTAAACCAATACCATTTTTAATCTTACTGATCATTTCATTTACACTATTGCCCTTTCAGACAAGTTTTGAGGAGATTCTTTTTAGAGGATATGCTATGCAAGCTCTGGGACTTTGGTTTAAAAAGACCTTGATGCCTTTAATTCTTACCTCTGTTGTATTTGGTTTGTTACATGGATTTAACCCTGAAGTTGAGAAACTTGGACAAATTGTAATGGTGTATTATATCGGAACCGGTTTGATGTTCGGGATTTGTACGCTCATGGATGAGGGTACAGAATTGGCACTGGGTATGCATGCTGCCAATAATATTATCGCAGCGATTCTGGTTACTTCAGATTGGATGGTTTTTCAAACGGATGCACTATGGGTAGATACTTCTGAGCCTTCTGCCGGGATGGAAACATTTATTCCCGTATTTGTAATATATCCGTTAGTCCTATTTTTATTTTCTAAAAAATATGGTTGGACGAATTGGAGAGAAAGATTAACCGGTCCTGTTTTACCTCTTCAACCAGAAGAAGAATCGGAAATAGAAAGTTAACTTATTCTTTTGTTTTGCATCAAGAATAAAAAAGATGCAAATTAATGAGGATTTTCTGTACTATTTGTGGCAGTACAAGCTTTTTGATCTCGGTAATTTAACAGATAACGTGGGTCATAAAATTATAATTCTTCAATCAGGTAAAAGAAATTTATTAGGAGGCCCTGATTTTTTTAATGCCAAAATTAAAATTGGAGACCAAGTTTGGGCAGGAAATGTCGAAATACATGTCAATGCATCTGACTGGTATAAACATCTTCACCAAGGAGATCCCTTTTATGACAATGTAATCTTACATGTTGTATGGGATAAGGATGCTGAGATCTATGATAAGCACAAAGTAATAATTCCTTGTATAGAATTGTCTCACCATACAAATGCTTCAATTTTAAATAATTACAGAGATCTAATTTACAGTAAACCTTTATTTATTTCTTGTGAAAAGCATATGAAAGAGATAGACCATCTTGTTTTGGATCATTGGAGAGAAAGGCTATTTATAGATCGCTTAGAACATAAATCTGAACTCATAGAAGAACTTTGGAAAGTAAATAAAGGAGATTGGGAACAGACACTATATATACTTTTGGCAAAAAACTTTGGTCTTCATGTAAATTCAGATGCATTTTTCCAATTGGCCAAAATTATTTCCTGGTCTATTATTAAAAAGGAAAGAAATGAGCTGTCTTCAATTGAAGCGCTGTTTTTTGGTCAAACAGGTCTTTTGACGAATGCAGAATCAAATTCTTACCAGAATGAATTAACAAAAACATACGACTTTTTAAAGCACAAATATCAATTGCCAAATTCACCTGTCCTAGTCCAATTTGGCGGGTTAAGACCACCAAATTTTCCAACGATTAGATTAGCACAGTTGGCTGCTCTTCTTCAATCTCGAAAGAGTTTGTTTAGTAAATTAATGAGCTTAGAAAAATTAGAAGATTTTTATGAATTCTTCAATGTAAAAGTAGCAGCATTTTGGATAAACCATTATACTTTTCAAAAAGAAACTGCATATAATGATAAAAGGCTTACGAAAAATTTTATTGACCTACTCATTATAAATACCCTCATTCCTCTGAAGTTTGTTTATTTCAAACAAACAGGACAAGAAAATAATGAGTATCTTTTTGAGATCATGTCTCAAATTAAATCAGAAAAAAATAAACTTATTTATTCGTTCAAAGAAATAGGTGTAGCATCTTGTAACGCAATTCATTCTCAGTCGCTCATACAGCTTAAACAAGCTTTTTGCGAGCAAAAAAGATGCTTGGATTGTGAGATAGGAAACTACTTGATAAAATCTACTAAAAAGGCAATTTAACTATTCCTCTTCTGCAATTAATTTTTGGTAATCAATTATACTTTGTGCCACAATTTCTCTTGCTAGTTTTGCATTTTGAAATTCTTTTACTTCCACGGTTTTATGTTCTAATTTTTTATAATCTTCAAAAAAGTTTTGCATTTCTCTTTTGAAATGATCAGGAAGTTCAGAAATATCATTGTAATGACTTACACTCATATCATTTTCGGCTACGGCTATGATCTTGTCATCATGTTCACCTCCATCTAACATACGCATTACTCCAATTACTTTTGCCGGTACTATGCAAAGTGGAACAATAGTAATTTGAGAAAGCACTAAAATATCCAAAGGGTCATGATCATCGCAATATGTTTTAGGAATAAAACCGTAATTGGCAGGATAATAAACGGATGAGTATAAAACACGGTCCAATTTTAAAAGTCCACTTTCTTTATCCAATTCATATTTGGCTCTTGTATGCTTTGGGATCTCAATAATTCCATTTACAATTTGGGGAGCATTTTCACCAATTTCAACGGCATGCCAAGGATTACTTTTTCTTGCTTTCAATTATCTATCATTTAAATTTGCTGCAAAAATACGAAAACATATCATTATCGAACTAAATGGATGAGACAGGTTGGATTTCCAATGTAAATCAATAAATTTTACCGTTTAGAATTACTGTTTCTATTAAATTACTCCCAAAAGCATAAGGAATAAAATGATAGGAAGGTATTGGTTTTGTGATGATTAAGTTGGCTTTTTTATTTCTGGTAATACTTCCGTGGCTATGGCTTAAATTCATGGCATAGGCTCCGTTCAAAGTCGCTGCATTGATCGCTTCTTCAGGGGTCATTTTCATTTTGATACAGGCAGAAGATACAACAAAATGCATATTTCCGGTTGGTGAGGAGCCGGGATTAAAGTCTGTCGCCAAAGCCAAAGGTAATCCGCTATCGATCATTTTTCTGGCAGGAGTATAAGGAATACTCAAAAAGAATGAACAAGCAGGTAAAGCAACAGGCATGGTTTCAGTATTGATTAACACCTCAATATCATCGTCAGTCATAATTTCCAAATGATCTACACTGAGAGCTTTATGTGAGACACCAGCCGCCACTCCGCCAATGCTGGTAAACTGATTGACGTGAATTTTAGGAATTAATCCGTATTCTTTTCCGGCTTCTAAAATGGTTTCCATCTGTTCAACAGAAAAATAATTTTTTTCACAAAAAACATCGATAAATTCTGCGAGTTTTTCCTGTGCTATTTGAGGGATCATTTCGTCACAAATCTTTTTTATATAGTCCTCTTTGTTATTTCTAAACTTTTCCGGAAAGGCGTGAGCTCCTAAAAAAGTTGATTTAATAGGTAAGGGAAAATGGTCGGCCAGTTTTTTGATTACCTCCAGCATCTTTATTTCGGCCTCGGTTTGTAAACCATAGCCCGATTTAATTTCTACCGCTCCCGTGCCGGATCTTATAATTTCCTCAATTCTTCCGGCGGCTTGTTCAAAGAGATCATTTTCTGAGGTGTTTTGCAATTTTTTAGCGGAATTTAATATTCCACCCCCTTTGGAGGCAATTTGTTCATAGGTCAGACCATTAATTCTATCTACAAACTCATCTTCTCTGTTCCCGGCATACACTATATGGGTATGTGAATCGCACCAACTTGGAAGAACCAGTTTTCCCGTGGCATCAATTTCCTGATCAAATTGTTGCGCCTTCATTTCATCCATCGGGCCGAAATCTGAAATAAAATCATTTTCTATGATCAAATAAGCATTTTTCAGCGTTGGCAGTATTTTCATTTCCTGGCCTCGAAGAAGTCTAATTTCTTTGTTCCTGATCTGCAAAAGTTCTTTGATATTTTTGATAAGCGTGCGCATGAATATTAGTTTTGGAATATAAATGTAACTTAATTTACATTATTAATAAAGACTAGTCCCCATCAATGCATTATACAATAAAGGATTGTGTCTTTTTTGATGATAAAAGTTAACTGATAATTGTCAAGAAATATCCTTGATAATTGAGTATTTTTGCTAAAAATTTTAAGATGAGTAAAGCCATTTATATCGCAACGAGTGAACCCGAAAGCGGTAAGTCGATAGTAACTTTAGGTTTGATGCGTACCTTATTGGGAAAAACCAATAAAGTAGCTTATTTCCGACCTATTATTGATAGCACCCCTGACAATAAAATTGATAATCACATAAATACTGTACTTACACATTTCGACTTAGAACTTACTTATGACGATTGTTATGCAGTCACGGGAAGTGAAGTAATTAAGAAGAAAGCAAACAACCAGGAAGATGAAATAATCGATGTGATCATTTCGAAATACAAAAAACTTGAAGATCGATTTGATTTTATTTTGGTAGAGGGAACTGATTTTTCAGGAGAAGGTTTGTTCATCGAGTTAGACTTTAATGTCTTCATTGCGAAAAATTTGGGTATTCCTACCATCATTGTTTCTAACGGAAAGAATAAAACAATAGACGAAATTATTGGTAATGCTCATTTATCTTACGATTCTTTTGATGATAAGGAAGTTACTGTGCTGGCTATAGTAGCGAATAAAGTGAATCCGGAAGAAAAGGAAGAAATTGATAGCAAATTAAAAAAGGTGATTCCATCTTCAACCCAGGTTTATACGATTCCATTTATACCCTCTTTAGATAATCCAACTATAAAAGAACTGGTTGAAGTTTTGGATGCAAAGGTCCTTTTTGGCGAAAGCCATTTAAATAACCAAAGTGGAAGTTTTGCGGTTGGAGCGATGCAGCTAAGGAATTTCTTGCGAAATATTTTTGAAAATTGCCTGGTCATAACCCCAGGTGACAGAGCTGATTTAATTCTAGGCTCATTACAGGCAAATATATCTCGTAATTACCCAAAAATTTCAGGTATTGTACTCACCGGAGGCATTATTCCCGAAGAACCCATCTTAAAACTAATAGAAGGTTTATCACAGATTGTACCCATTATTTCGGTACCATCAGGAACTTTTGAGACAACCAACAAAATTGGTTCCATCAGGTCGCATATTTATGCTGAAAATAAAGATAAAATTTACACCTCCCTAGAATCTTTTGAAAAGCATGTAAACGTTGAGGAAATTGCAGAGAAATTTTCAACGTTCCATCCTGAAGGTATTACACCGAGAATGTTTCAGTACAATCTAGTGGTTAGGGCTAAGAAAAACAAAAAGCATATTGTACTTCCGGAAGGCTCCGATGAAAGAATTTTAAAGGCAGCTATTAGATTGGTGTCAATGCAAATTGTTGATATAACCTTATTAGGCAACCAGAATGAAATTATGGCTTTGGCAGAGAGCTTAGCATTACAATTGGATCCGGAGAAAATAAAAATCATTGATCCTGTAAATTCTGATCGATTTGAAGATTATGTCGATACACTTTATGAATTGAGAAAAGGGAAAGTGCTAAACAGAGATATGGCAAAGGATTTAATGACTGATGTATCTTATTTTGGGACAATGATGGTTTATAAAGGTCATGCAGACGGAATGGTCTCCGGAGCAGTACACACTACCCAACATACCATTAGACCAGCCCTTCAATTCATTAAAACTAAACCGGGTAAGAACATTGTTTCTTCTGTATTTTTTATGTGCTTAGAAGATCGTGTATCCGTTTTTGGTGATTGTGCCATCAATCCAAATCCAACGGCAGAAGAATTGGCTGAAATTGCGCTTTCGTCTGCAGAATCTAGCAAAGCTTTTGGAATAGAACCAAAAGTAGCTATGCTTTCTTATTCATCAGGTGATTCAGGTAAAGGCGAGGATGTAAACAGAGTACGTCAAGCAACAGAAATTGTTAAAAGGAAAAATCCTGACTTAAAAATTGAGGGACCTATTCAATACGACGCCGCTGTTGACATGCAAGTTGGTAAGGCAAAAATGCCAAATTCGGAAGTGGCAGGCCAGGCGAGTGTTCTTATTTTCCCTGATTTGAATACAGGGAATAATACCTATAAAGCCGTTCAGAGAGAAACAGGTGCTTTGGCAATAGGTCCCATGTTGCAAGGATTGAATAAACCCGTTAATGATTTGAGCAGAGGTTGCACCGTAGATGATGTGTTTAATACGGTGATTATTACAGCAATTCAGGCACAGGGATTTTAATTTAGAAAAACGAAAAACATGAATATCTTAGTCATCAATTCTGGAAGTTCTTCCATTAAATATCAATTATTTCAGATGCCTGAAAAAAAAGTGATTTGTAAAGGTATGGTAGAAAGGATAGGAATTGAAAATGGAAAAATCATCTATAAAACAGAGGGTCATTTACATGAAGAAACCTGTGATATACCAGACCACAAAGTGGGTTTGAATAAAATTGCAGCTTTGTTGATGGAAAATAATATTGGAGTGATTCACTCTGCTGAGGAGATCAATGTTGTTGGACATAGGGTAGTGCATGGGGGTAGTGATTTTTCTGAGACGGTTGTCATTGATAAACAAGTAAAAAATAAAATAAAAGAATTATTTGGTTTGGCGCCGCTCCACAACCCGCCAAATTATATAGGTATTGAAGTGGCAGAGAGTATATTTCCAAAGGCAAAACAAATTGCCGTATTTGATACTGCTTTCCACCAAACCATTCCTGAGAAGGCCTATCGCTATGCTATACCGAACAAGTTTTTAGAAGAAAATAAGATTCGAGTATATGGTTTTCATGGCACTAGCCACAAGTATGTTACCGAAAAGGCGATTTCATATTTGGGAAAAAAACACTCCAAACTTATCACAATTCATCTCGGAAATGGGTGTAGCATGACCGCTGTCGATAATGGTAAAAGTATTGACCATACCTTGGGTTTTGGTCCTATGAACGGTTTGATCATGGGAACACGTAGTGGCGATATCGATCAATCTATCATCCTCTATATGATTGATGAGTTGGGGTACAGTGTTAAGGAAGTAAATCAAATTTTACAGAAAGAAAGCGGCATGTTTGGACTAACAGGTTTTAGTGATCTGAGAGAAATTGAAGCAGAGGCAGAGAATGGAAACAGAAATTGTCAAATTGCTTTAGAAATGAATGCTTATCGAATTAAAAAATATATTGGTAGTTATGCTGCTATTTTGAACGGATTGGATGCGATTGTTTTTACTGCAGGTATTGGAGAAAATTCAGATGTGTTGAGAAAAATGGTCTGTAGAAATATGGAATTTGTCGGAATGGAATTGGATGAAGGATTAAATGCAAAAAGAGAAAAGGTAATAAGAGAAATTAATACACCGGCTTCAAAAGTGAAAATTTTAATTGTTCCGACTGATGAGGAACTTGAAATTGCCCAGCAATCTTATGATGTGCTTAAATAACTATATATGAATGTATTAAGTCAAAAAGAATATGCTCCTTTTTATTCGGGATATGTACAAAATGCAATAAGCAGAAGGTCTGATTTATTGAATTTGATGATTGAGAATAGGAAAGAAACAATTGATTTTTTTAAGGGAATTCCTCGAGAAAAGCATTTGTATAGCTATGCTGATAAAAAGTGGACTATTTTAGAATTATTGCAGCATTTGATAGATTCAGAAAGAGTTTTTGCCTATCGGGCATTGCGATTTTCTCGTACGGATCTAACCCCACTTCCCGGTTTTGAAGAAAATGACTACGTCGATAATTCCAGGGCTAATAGCAGAACTTTTGAGTCGTTGTTAAACGAGTTTGAAACGGTCCGTAATGCCAGTATTTCTTTATTTTCAAGTTTTAATGAGGATGATATGAAGAAAATGGGTATTGCCAGCGATAATGATATGTCAGTTAGGGCTGTCGGATTTATCATAAGTGGCCATGCTATGCACCACATGAAAATAATTCAAGAGAGGTATTTATAATTCTTGGATCTGAATATTTCTGAAAGCTACGCCACCTGCAAAATCCTGTAAGGAAATCTTTCCTTTTTTAGATTTACCAAAAGCAGCCCAGTCTTTAAATTTAGATTGAGCCACTAGATTTTCCCATGCCTCGCCGTTCACCGGAAATTGATATAGCAAATTGCCATTTAGCATAACTTCACCCATATTATTGCTATGATCAATTTTTAAAATCATGGTGTTCCATTCCCCAAGGGGTTTTGTAAATGATTTTTCGACAGGAACGATACCGAACAACGCACCACTTCTTTTAAATGGATCATTACGATCAGGATGATTTTCATCGTCTAAAATTTGTATTTCAGGACCACTGAGGTAGGGGACTGCCAGTGTATCAACTTCTTGGACTGCCCAGAAAACACCGCTGTTTCCTTCCTTTTCAATTTTCCAATCTAACGACAGTATAAAACTTTCGTATGCTTTATCGGTTACCAGGTTGTTCAATCCACTTCGATTTTCAAAATCCGGTTTAAATACCATAGTTCCCTCAATAATTTTCCAAGAAACGGGAACAGAATTAGTGCCATATCCATGCCATCCTTGAAATGTTTTTCCGTCAAAAAGGGAGGTGAAACCAGGATTTAAATGAACGGTATTATTTTCTGTTTGTTCGTTTTTTTCTTTTCTATTTTTAAAATATTCAAATGTGTATTTAAAGCCGAAAAATCCTCCTAAAAAGGCGACCACTAAGAGAACGATGGTTTTTATATTGAGTCTCATTTGATTTATTTAATTTGATTTTATTCGTTTAAATTTCTGATCCATATATTTCTATAACTCACTGCACTTCCATGATCTTGCAGTTCAAGTGGGGCTTTTCCATGAGCTATGTTTTTTGGTTTGCCAATATACTCCGTAGTTCCTTCTAATTCAAAATGATCTTGAACTAAAATTCCGTTATGCAATACGGTAATCGTTCCTTTTTTTATCAGGTTTCCTTTCGTATCAAATTTTGGCGCACGAAAAATGATGTCGTAACTATTCCATTCTCCAGTTTTTTTTGATGCCATGGCTAAAGGAATGGATTGTTTATAGATGGATGCTACCTGACCGTTTACATAAGTATCATTATCATTATTATCCAACACCTGAACTTCGTATAGTTTCTGAAGAAAAACACCGCTATTTGCCCTGTTCTGCCCTGTTTTTTCTAATTCAACTGGAGATTTCCATTCTATATGTAATTGTACATCTCCAAATTTCTCTTTGGTTTGAATATTACCCGTTCCAGGGATTACGGTCATACTCCCATCTGAATTTAGTTGCCATTTTGGAATGGATGCGTCTTTTGCACTTTCCCAATTTGCAAAACCTTTTCCATCGAGTAAAACAATGGCATCAGAAGGAGCTCTGTTCTCATTTCCGGGAATGACAACTGGAGGTTTTGGTGTCCAAATTTCAGTATCTTCCGGTTTGACAGATTCACTTATCTGACTATAACCGGAGAAAAACAACAGGAGGGTGATCGTTAGTGAAATTTTATTTTTCATGATAATCCGAGTAATTTTTTTAAATCATTTTGCTGGCTACCTGCAAAATCGTCAAAATTTTTGTCTGTAGATTCAATAATTAATTTTTCGATAAACGGAGCACCCTCTTTTGCACCTTGCTCCGGACTTTTAATACAGCATTCCCATTCCATGACTGCCCAAACATCGCAATTGTATTGCGTTAGTTTTGAAAATATCTTTTTAAAATCTACTTGTCCATCTCCGGGCGAACGGTACCTACCGGCTCTGTCGACCCAATTTTGATAACCACCAAATGTACCTGACTTCCCGGTAGGATTAAACTCGGCATCCTTTACATGAAACATTTTTATATAGTCTTTATAATGATCAATATAATCCAGATAGTTGAGTTGTTGTAAAATAAAATGACTAGGATCATATAGAATATTTACACGTTTATGATTTCCAGTGGCTTCCAAAAATCTTTCAAAGGTAATACCATCGTGTAAATCTTCTCCGGGATGAATTTCATAGCAAACGTCAACATCCATTTCATCGAAATAGTTTAATATAGGTAACCATCTGTTAGCTAACTCTTTAAAACCTAATTCTACCAGGCCACTTGGTAATTGAGGCCATGGATGAGCCGTATGCCACAAGAGTGCACCTGAAAAAGTGCCATGTACTTTTACACCCAAATTTTTACTCGCTGCAGCGCAATATTTCATTTGCTGAATGGCCCATTCCGTTCTTTTTTTTGGATTATTCCGACATGTTTCCGGTGCAAAACCATCAAAGAGTTGGTCATAAGCAGGATGAACTGCAACTAATTGCCCTTGTAAATGAGAAGCCATATCAACAATTTCAATATGGTGCTCAGATGCAATTCCTTTTAATTCATCGCAATAATCTTTGCTCTCTGCAGCTAGTTTTAAGTCAAATAACCTAGATTCCCAGGCCGGTAATTGTATTCCTTTATAACCCAGTTCACTAAAATATTTGCACATCGATGCTAATTGGTTCTTAGCCGGGTCATTTCCCATAAATTGAGCTAAATAAATGGCAGGTCCTTTGATTGTTTTCATTTTTAGATTTTTTTCCATGCACTGTTGTCCTCACTGCTATTTACGCAGGCATAAATAAATTGCATTCCGCGAACTCCTTCTTTAATGCCAGGATAGTTTGGTTGACTATCTTTTTTACCCTCTAAATAATTGTTGAGATGAATAGCAAAATTCTTATAAATATTAGCAAAAGCTTCTAAATATCCTTCGGGATGTCCGGCGGGAATTCGAGAATAATTTGAAGCTGTGGCACACGTATGAACACCGTTAGGAGTATAAATCGTCTTGGGTTTATCCAACCAGCGAGTCACTAATTCATTCGGATTTTCCTGTCGCCATGTAAAGCTGCCTTTATCCCCATAAACGCTTATCGCCAAATTATTCTCTTCACCTAAGGCGATTTGAGAAAAAGACAGACTGCCTTTAGCACCATTTTCCAATCGAAAGAGTACATTTCCATCGTCATCTAAGACCCTATTCTTACCAAACCTACCGAGATCTGCGGCCAACTCTACTACTTTTAAACCTGTAACAAATTCAACCAAGTTATGTGCATGTGTTCCAATATCACCTAATGCTCCTCCAATTCCTGATTTACTGGGATCTACTCGCCAAGTAGCTTGCTTTTGCCCTGTATTTTCGAGTGAAGTTGAAAGCCAACCTTGTAAATATTGGACAACTACTTTTCGAATTTCACCAATTTCTCCATCTAAAACCATGGATCTTGCTTGTTGAACCATCGGACTACTAGGGTAATTGTGTGTTAGTGCGAATAAGAGTTCACTTGATTCTGCCAACCGTTCAAGAGCAAAAGCTTCTTCTAAGGTAAGGGTCATGGGTTTGTCACAAACAACATGAAATCCATTTTCTAGTGCCATTATTGCAGGCTTAAAATGCATGTGGTTTGGCGTAACAATAGAGACAAAATCCATTTTTTCATCAGGAGGAAGTGATTTTTCTTTTTCGATCATTTCTTCAAAACTGCCGTAACACCTATTCTTGGGTATAAGCAGAGCCGTTCCTGATTCCAATGATTTTTCCGGTGTACTGCTAAAAGCACCGCAAACTAGTTCTATCATTCCGTCAAGACGCGACGCAATTCTGTGAACCTCACCAATGAAAGAACCTTGGCCACCACCAATCATTCCCATTCTCAATTTTCTCATAATATTTTTGGTTGAAATGATTAAAAAAACTCCTTGGAAACCAAGGAGTTTTTTATAAATAATACATCGATCAAAAGTGCAAAAACAATTAGTCGAGCTCCTTGATTTTTATATTTCTAAACCAAACGTCGTCCCCGTGATCTTGCAGTCCGATAAAACCTTTGCTGGCAACATCAGCCCAATCTGCGTTCAAGGCAGGAAATTTACTTTTGGCTACCATTTCATTCCATTCAGGTGTCCATAAGTGGTATTCAACCACATTCACTCCATTTTGTTTGTGGATAACTGTTCCTTTATAAACGATAATTTCGATCGAATTCCATTCATCATAAGGATGAGCATTTTGAGGTTTTGCCGGAATCAAATCATACAAAGACCCTGCTTGTCTGTTTCCATCTACACCTAATTTTGCGTCAGGGTGATTTACATTATCAAGCACTTGCATTTCTGGAGCTGTTTTCCAGATAAAATCCAATTCTTCTTGTCCGAGATAGAAAATTCCGGAATTTCCTCCCTTTGAAATTTTCCAATCTAGTTTTAGATGAAAGTTTTGAAAAACTTTATCATAAACGATATCACCACCATCTTTGGCTCCGGCTTCACCTCGACCAGAACCGGCACACATAATGGTACCATCTATGATTTTCCATCCTTCCGGAAATTTGTCCTTTTTATATCCACGCCATCCGTCTGCTGTTTTTCCATCGAACATAAGTAACCATCCATCCTTGGCTTCTTCGTCAGACAAACTGTTCAAAGCTGTTTTTTGGGGTGCTTCTTCTACCACAACCTCCTCAATGATCTCCTCCGATGTTGATTCAGCTTTTTTGTTTCCACAGGCAGTCATAAAAACTGCCAAAACAAACATCATTATTAAATTTACTTTTTTCATATTTAGTTTTATATTAATTTGTTTAAGAATTACATAGGCATATCGGGTAAATTCCAACCGTCTCTGTAAGTGTGTTTAATCAATTCTTGAGAATAGGCAATGGCATTCATTGGTTTTGTCCAATCTTTGTTGAATGTAGGGTGTCCGTCGTGAATTTTAAAACCATCTTTAATAACGGTTCTAATTTCTTCGTTGGGCCCAATATTGGTAAATTCCATTTTTTCTCCGTCCCATTCGAGTATTTTGTTCAATGCTTGAAGTCGAACGGCAAGCACTCCCATTACTACCATTTCGTTGAAAGGACCGGCCTCTGCAAAATCAGAAGTACAAGGTTTTCTGTTTTCAGGACTTTCCTTACATGCGCGCACCCAATCCATTTCGTGGGCTCCGTCACTCCATTTCAAACCGATTTCATCTTCGACACGTCTTTCTGTTTTCGTCGGGTTAACTTTTTTGCCTGATAAAAGTTCAGGTTGTACTCCGTAACAACCAACGTGCAAAATATCCTTGGTTCCGTAGAAGAAAGTTCCTCCACCGCTCTTGTTAGGATCTTTTCCTGTCGGCCAGTTTGCAGGTAGCTCAGGCTTAATTCCGCCGTCATACCAATAAACGTCAACTTCAGGTAAATTGATTCCTGCGTGTTTTCCTCTGTCCGGGAAGGTCATTTTAACGGATTGAGAAACAGGAGCAGAATCATTGAGCAACAAACTCGAACTCGCCTGAACTTTGGTAGGGTAGCCCAATTTTAAACCTTCGAAAACCGGGTGTAAAATATGGCAAGCCATATCGCCTAAAGCACCGGTACCATAATCCCACCATCCTCTCCAATTCCATGGATGGTATACTTCATTGAACGGACGCATTTTTGCGGGTCCAACAAATAAATCCCAATTCAAAGTATCTGGAACCGGATCAGATTTTTCAGGTGTATTTAAGCCTTGTGGCCAGATAGGTCTATCTGTAAAAGATTCAACACGAGTAATATCTCCTAGAGCACCACTCCAAATCAATTCACAAGTTTCTGCAACCCCGGCACCAGAGGCACCCTGATTACCCATTTGGGTAGCTACTTTGTATTTGTCGGCCAATTTTGTCAACAATCGAGATTCGTAAACAGAGTGGGTTAGCGGTTTTTGAAGATAAACATGTTTTCCCATGGTCATGGCATGAGCCGCGGTTATGGCATGGGTATGGTCTGCCGTAGCAATAACCACTCCATCGAATTCATCTTTCATTTCGTCATACATTTTACGCCAATCCCAATATTTTTTAGCTTTTGGGAAAAGGTCTGCGGCACCTTTGGCATATTTCCAATCGACATCACACAGTCCAACGATGTTTTGAGATTTTAAATTTTTCAGGTTAGCAAGACCCATTCCTCCAACACCAATTCCCACAATATTGAGTTTATCACTGGGTGCAACATGTCCAAGTCCACTTACAGCGAAAGATGGAACTATGGTAAATCCTGCCGTTGCGGCTGCAGTTTTGGCTACAAAATCTCTTCTGGACAATGTAAAACCTTTCTTCTTATCAGTCATTTGTTAAAATTTTATAATAATTATATAGTGTTAAGATAGTTTTTTACCAACTTTGATCAAAAGATCCCGCGTAAGTTCAATTCCCTTTTCTTCGCTTACCTCATTACCTTCATATTCAATTCCAACATAGCCACGGTAACCCACGTCTCTTACCATCTTCATGACTTTATAAAAATCTGTATGGATTTCATCACCATCCACATTAAAATCATTTGATTTGGCACTTACGGCCTTAGCAAATGGCAGTAATTCTTCCATCCCTTTATAGCGATCGTATGATTCTAAGCATTCATTATTTTTACGAGTTATACAGAAATTTCCAAAATCAGGGAGCGTCCCACAATTCTTATTTTCAATTTGTGAAAAAACTTTTGTCATCCAGGATCCATCAGAAGAAAAGCCGCCATGGTTTTCTACCAAAATATTGATATTCGATCCTTTTGCGTAATCAGACAATTTTGTCAATGAATCTATACTCGCCTTTACGGCTTCGTCCTTATCTACACCACCTCCTAAATTTACTCGAATAGCATGACAACCTAAATAATGTGCCGCATCTACCCATTTGTGATGGTTCTCAATGCCGGCCAATCTTTTAGATGTATCTGCATCGGCCAAATTTCCTTCACCATCAATCATGATCAATACATTCTTTTGTCCCTCAGCTTGAGCACGATTATTCATTTCAGACAGATAATTTTTGTCTTTCGCCTTGTCCTTAAAAAAAGCATTTACATACTCCAAACCCTCGCACCCAAGTTGTCTTGATTTTGCAGCAAAATCCAAATTATCCATTTTCTTGTCAAACAAAGCTTTGTGTAAGGACCATTGCGCCAACGAAATTTTAAAAAATAAGGGCTTATCTTGTGTGAAGGGGACCAAGCTAAATGGTGAAACAAGCGAAAGAGCTGCATAAGTTTGAGCAGATTTTTTTAAAAACTGTCTTCTTTTCATGGTAAGTGAGCGGTTTTAAAAATTTGTGTTCGGAAAAGTACGGAAATATGATGTTTTTTTTGTTTGTTTTTGTTCATTGAAATATTTTGAACATTAACCGGATATTTCAACCATAATTTTTTCTCTAAATTCTTGAGGTGTACATTTTTCATGTTTTTTGAAAACAGTGGAAAAATACTGGCTCGTTGAAAAACCACAGTTATACGCAATGTCTGTAATTGTCTGATTTTTATTATGGATCAAGGCATTTTTAGACATTTCCAACCTTTTCATTACCAGGTAGCGCATTGGTGTTAGATTGGTAAGTTGTTTACAGTGATGCGTAAATCGAGTTGTTCCCATACCTGCAGATTCAGCCATTTTTTCTATGGTCCAGTCTTCGAACAAATTGGTGTTCAATTCTTTTAAAAAATGTTTGACACTGTGTAAGCTATCTGTTAATGATTCATTCAAAATAATATCTTCGCGATGGATCAAATCTAATAGCAGGTGCAATAGCTCATTGATCAGGATTCTTACCAGTGTTGCATTACTTCCACTTTTATCTGTGTCTACTGCAAGTCCTAATCGAACAAAACAGTTTCGAATTTTCTTATTTCCATCCCATACACTTTTATTATTATGTCTTAATAACTTGGTTAATTTATCAAGATCTTCAGGTGTTAAAACAATCCAATCCGGCCATTTCCATTTTTCATGCGGCCGTCTAATCCCAACATCAAGAATTACCCAATAAAATTTACCCATATTAATTTTTGGGTTGCCTACCTTGTGAATTTCCCAAGGTCTTGTAATTGTTAATTGATTCGGACTTAAGATGGTATGCCTATTCTCCTGACTATAAGGCATGGTACCGGATTCCAGAAAATGTATTTCAATACCTTCATTTCTATGCCAGTCCAAACCCCAATCCTGAGGCTCATTTGCGTCCCAATATCCCACACTGTTTAGTCCAAGTGTTTGATCTGTCAATCTTCTGCCGGGGTATGTATATCTGGCCAAGGCATTAAACTTTACCTTATTCCTTGAAACAGCATCAATTAAGGGTAAACAAGTATCTGCGTGATACTCTACGTCATTGTCAATATAGGGCTGAATCAATTGTGTAGGATATTTCATTGAAAAAAATTGTACATGATAAACTTGTGTTTTCTCTATTTTTAAAAACGCATAACAATTTATAAAAAATAATATATATATTGTG
>CAZWAN010000057.1:0-18337 GCA_964631875.1 uncultured Flavobacteriaceae bacterium | reverse complement strand
GAAGCGACAAAGGAAACTACAGAAATATCGTCAAACACTAAAACCGAACAAATGCAACAGAGTATTTATGATTTCAAAGTGACTGACCTATATGGTAAAGAATTTGATTTTTCTTCTTTAAAAGGAAAGAAAGTCATGATTGTAAATACGGCATCTGAATGTGGATTGACCCCTCAGTACGAGAATTTACAATCTTTGTATGAACAAAATAAAGACAATAATTTTGTTATTGTGGGTTTCCCGGCGAACAATTTCGGAGGGCAGGAGCCTGGTTCTGATGAAGAGATTGCTCAATTCTGTAAAATGAATTATGGCGTGTCATTTCCAATGATGTCAAAAATATCGGTGAAAGGAGATGATATGCATCCTATCTATGGCTATTTAACTCAAAAATCTAAAAATGGTTTAGAAGATTCAGAAGTAGCCTGGAACTTTCAAAAGTATTTAATCGATGAAAACGGTAAATTAGTGAGAGTTGTTTCTCCTAAAACTTTACCAACAGATGAAACGATAGTCGCCTGGATCAATCAAAAATCGTAAAAAATGACAGGAAAAGGCAAGAATTCGCTTTGTATACATGAAGGTGAAATAAAAGATACTCAGTTTGGTGGAGCTGTTTCTCCAATTTTCATGGCGAGTTCTTATCCTTTTTTAGATGTTGATCAGAATCGATACCCGAGAAATTTCAATACACCAAATCAAGAAGTGGTAGCCAAAAAAGTGGCAGCTTTGGAAAATGCTGAAGCCGGTCTTTCTTTTGGTTCAGGTATGGCTGCAATTGCAACAACACTTTTGGCCTTTTTAAAGGCTGGAGATCATGCTATTTTTCCCAATGCCATTTATGGAGGTACCTATAATTTTGTGGTAAAGGAATTTCCTCAATATGGTATTGAATATGATTTTACAGATGGGGTAGAACCTTCAGATTTTGAGGAAAAAATTAAAGAGAATACCAAAGTTATCTACCTGGAAACCCCTTCAAATCCATTGCTCACGATCACAGACATTAAAAGTGTTGCTACTTTGGCCAAAAACAATGGTTTAATTACCATGATTGATAACACTTTCGCTTCGCCGATAAATCAAACACCTATCGATCTCGGTATTGATATCGTGATGCATAGTGCGACGAAATATTTAGGAGGGCATAGCGATATTTTGGCCGGTGTTGTGGTTGGAAAAAAAGACCATATTCAAAGAGTAAAGGCAAAAGGAATCAATCTTGGAGGTAATTTAAGTGATTTTATGGCCTATTTACTCGAAAGAAGCATCAAAACATTGGCAGTAAGAGTGAAAAAACACAATGAGAACGCGCGAATTCTGGCTTCGTATTTAGAGGCAAAACCGGAAGTGAAAAAAGTATATTATCCCGGGATCAAGACCCATATTGGACATGAGATCGCGAAGGAACAAATGCATGATTTTGGAGGAATGATGTCTTTTGAGTTGCGGGAACATCTCGATGCTGTTGCTTTTCAAAAAGCTTTAAAAATGATCAAGCCTTCGTTGAGTTTGGCAGGGGTAGAATCTACCATTTTATTGCCCACATTAACCTCTCATAGTTTAATGTCGGAAGAGGACAGAAAAAAAACTGGGATAAATGATCATTTATTGCGATTTTCTGTGGGTATTGAAGATGCCGAGGATATTCAGGCCGATATTGATCAGGCCTTAAGAGCGATTTCCTAATCTTTAATTAATTCCTTTAAAATAAGAATTAGGTTGTCAATTTCTTCTTTTGTGTTAAGTGTACTGAAAGAAAACCGTACACTTGTTTTTTTTTGTTCATCACGATTCAGTACATTTTGCAAAACATGGGAACCTTTATTACTTCCGCTTTGGCAGGCACTACCACCCGAAGCAGCTATCCCATTTAGGTCCAATTGAAAAAGTAACATGGGTACTTCTTTGGGGAATCTAACGCTCAAGATATGAGGAGCACTTTCATCTAAATTTGAGCTCGTACCGTTGAATTGAATATTTGTAAAAATATTGCGAAGTTCTTCTATGAAATATGATTTAAGTTCCTTTAACTTTGTTATGTCACTTTCAAGATTTTGTGTAGCAAGTTGCAATGCTTTTTCCATGCCGAGTATTCCCGGTAAATTTTCTGTTCCGGCTCGCACGGCTCGTTCCTGTTCACCGCCAATCAGTAAAGACTGAATGGGAATTCCTTTTTGGATATAGGCGAAACCCACGCCTTTCGGACCGTGAAATTTATGTGCACTTGCCGCCATAAAATTGACGCCTGTATCTTTTATATCAAGAGGTAAATGGCCAATTCCCTGAACAGAATCTGAGTGAAAATAAGCCTTATGCTTTTGGCATAGGGCTGATATTTGTTTTAAATTGATGGTATTGCCAATTTCATTATTTACCCACATCAAACTCACCAAAGTAGGTTGATTATCGGTTAAGAGATTTTCCAGATCATGTAAATCAGGTGAGCCATTGTCTAAAAGCTTTACATAACGAACTTCAATACCATCAGAAGAAACTAGCCGATCTACTGTGTGCAGTACTGCATGATGCTCTATAGCAGACGTAATTATCCTCTTAATGCCTAAATACCTAACACAATTAAAAAGTATGAGGTTATCGGCTTCAGTTCCACCACCCGTAAAGTAGATCTCCATGGGGTCACAATGCAAGTATTTTGCTATGTTCTTTCTGGCCGACTCTAATAAAGCCTTTGCTTTTCTTCCATATTGATGGGTTGAAGAGGGATTGCCAAAATAGTTTAAATTGGCATCTGTCATCACATCAACAACCTCTTTTTTGAGTGGAGTGGTAGCGGCATTATCAAAATAAATACTTTGCATGGAGTAAAAGTAATTATTTTGTATGAATCATAAATTTGTAATCCCGTTAAATGCATTATTTTTGTCTTCTAAATTAGATTGATGAAAAAAATAGTTTTTCTTGTTTTGCTGGGTTTAAGTTTTTTGGGTTGTGATGATGGAGATATTGATCAATCAAGTTTTGAATTTGCTGAAAAAGTATATGTTTGTGGTGAATTTACTTTGTATCGATTGAGTGAAAATGGAGCAAGAGAGGCGCTAATCGTAACATTGACAGATGCCCAAATTAAAAATTCTGAAGAACCCGTAGCCCCTGTAAATGTTACCCTATCGGGCCCATATACCGTTACGGACCGCGTTTTTTCGAGTGAGGTAACCAGTTCATATTTTTGCCAGGTAGTTCCGCCAATAGAGCCTAAGGTCAAAAAAGATTGGCGGGGTGTTTCAGGCAGAATTCTAGTCCAAAATAACGCAGTTTATGGAGCTGATGGCGTCACTATTATAGGTTATGAGCATATCATTGCATTAAATGATGTCTTGCTCGAAAGTGGGAATGAAACTTTGGTTTTCAATGATACCTATTTGTTTGGTACTTTTCAGACAACCGTGGCTCCCTAATAATTTGTAAAATAGATCTCAGTAGCACCTTCTCCATATTGGGCATAAGAGGCTTCAGTTATTTCTACCTGGTAATTCTTTAAGACCCTTAAAAGTTCATACTTGAGAACCCCGGCTCCAACGCCATGGATAAAGACAATTTTTTTGATATTTTTTCTTTGTGCAAATTCTATTTTATGCTTAGCAAAATCAAGCTGTTTCTCCAAAATTTGATAATTGTCTAATTGTCTGTATGCGTCGGTAATTTTTTCTATGTGCAAATCAACTTCCAGAAAGGGCGCTTTTTTTAACATTTTTTTGCTGAGGGACATTCTTCTTTTGTCCTCAATTTTATCGGCTCTGAATTTACTTTCATCTTGAAATAAGATTCGGTCCGGAAGTTTTTCCTTCTGGACTAATTCATTTTTCGAAAAGGTAAAAATAAAATCATCCTGACTGCAAAAGCTGATTTGATCTTTATCAATTTGAACTATTTTACCGGATAAATCTCCATCTACAACCGAAACAATGTCACCTATATTGAATTCATTTTTCATAACTCAAAAGTACAATAGCTCTTTTAAAATCTGAGATTTTTTTTATCTTTAAACAATCTGATGATTGCACAATGGGATTTGTATCTTTTTTAGAAGAAAACTTGCTTGCTTGTCAATGGAAATCCATGGGAGTGGATTGCATGGGTTGTGGTTTACAGCGGTCAGTCGTCTTGATTTTAAAAGGACAATTTGTAGAGGCTTTTTATATGTATCCGGCTATTTACAGCCTTCTTTTTATGTTCGGATTTTTACTACTTCACTTAAAGTTTCAATTTGCCAAGGGTCATAAAGTGTTACTTTGGCTTTTTATAATTAACCTTTTGATTATCATCTCTAACTATATTTTAAAAATCATTTAAACAAACCTTTTATGAAAGAAAAATTACCACATTCACAAGCAGCGTTGATATTAGGAATCGTCTCGATTGTTACCGCCTGTTGTTGTTATGGTTTTATTGGAATTATAACAGGAATCATAGGATTATTACAAGCCAATAAAGCGATTGCCATTCATAACGAAAATCCCGATTTGTATGATGGAATTAATAATGCGAAAACCGGAAAAACAACGTCAATTATAGGAATTGTTGTAGGCACCTTGGCTTTGATTTGGGTTATCTATATTTTTAGTACCGGACAATACGAAGTAATGATGGAACAATACCAAGAAATGCTTGAAGAACAAATCAATTGATTCTAAATTATGATCGGTCAATGGTTTAAAGAGCTGAAATATTTGGCTGCCTACATAAATCCTGCTTTGACTATTTTTGGATTGTATGCAGGGGGTATATGGAGCTTTACCAATGTAATCTTTGTTTTTTTAATGGTTCCATTGATCGATCATTTTTCTACTAGTGATACTACCAATCTAAGTCGCGAGGAAAAATCATTTTACGGCAAGCAAAAATATTTTGATTGGATTTTATATTTGAATTTGGCCATTTTATTATTGGTTATCTATTTATTTGGTACTTTGTTAGATCGAAATAACTTCAGCATATTTGAAATTATTGGTAATACCTGGTCAGTTGGAATTGTTATTGGTACATGCGGAATTAATGTCGGTCATGAATTGGGTCATAGAAAATCTAAGTTCGACCAATCGATTGCTCAATTGTTATTGACACCCGCTTTATACACCCATTTTTTTGTGGAACACAACAGAGGACATCACAAATATGTCGCGACAATTTTGGATCCCGCAACAGCCCAAAAAGGAGAAGTATTATACGCTTTTTGGTTTAAATCTATTTTTAAAAGTTATTCCAGCGCCTGGAAAATTCAAAAGGATTTGCTTAAAAAAAATAACCAATCCTTTTGGAGTTTACATAACACCATGCTCAATTTAACTTTCTTGCAGTTTTTTTATTTATTCATCTTATTGACCCTCTTTAATTTGAGTTCAGTTTTGATCATCGTTTGTGCAGGTGTAATTGGTGTGTTTTTATTGGAAACCATCAATTATTTGGAACATTATGGTTTAAGGCGAAAAACTTTGCCAAATTCAGGTTATGAAAGGGTAAAACCAAAACATTCATGGAATGCAAATTTCAGTTTTGGTAGAATTGTTTTATACGAATTAACACGCCACTCGGACCATCATTTTCTGGCAAGTAAAAAATATCAATTATTGGATCATCACGATGATTCACCACAATTACCTCATGGATATCCTACTATGATGTTGGTAGCACTTATACCCCCTTTATGGTTTAAAATAATGAATCCGCTTTTGCCAAAATAATGCAACTATTCTTCAGCTACAAGTGCTAATTTGCTGTTTTTAGGACTAATTGCGATTCTCGTAATACCTTTGAATTCTATTTCGGAATTCATTTTGACAGGTACCCAATCTTTATCCTGTTCAGGTCTAAATTTAAAAACCTGATTCCCCCTGGCCATGAAAATAGTGCCATTATTGGTAAAGGCCAAATCCTCAGATCCCTCCAGGGCATCCACTATGTATTTCATTTTATTGGTTTTGGGCTGGATACTATAAATTTCAGGGACTTCATGATCGTAATTGATATAGCCGATTAGATCGGTCCCCGGAATTCTTTGAAAAGATCTGCCTACTTTTTGTTGTATCGGATAGAGAATATCATATTTAAAATTTTTGATATACAAAGCGTCCACATCTCCATCTATAAAACAGATCATGTTATACCTGTCATACCAATCGTAATAAATAATTTCGCTTTCTGTTAAAAGGGGTTTGGGGGTTTTGGGTTTGTAAGAATATTGAAAAACTTTTTGATCGCCTAAAGAATCAGATTTGGCAGCGGTAAACCATTTTTTCTTATCCGGGTAGGGAAGTGGTGATATTTCATTTCCGGGAGTTTCCGTAAGCCATTTTCTATAATTCAGGTTTATATCGTAAAGTGCAATATCTGCCTGATTATCCCTAAAAGAAGTAAAGAGGATGGATTCTCCATCTAAAGTAAATGCCGGTTGGTTGTCATAACCGGGGTTGTTCGAAATATTTATAGGGTTGCTTAATTCGTAACTGGTTTCAGTAAGAACCAAATCGAACAAATATATTTCTGATGCTTTTTGAGCAGAAAGTGAGGCAACAGAAAAAATCATAAAAATTACGAGGGGTATTTTTATGCGCATGATTAAGCTATTTTATTGCAATACACAAAGATAAACTTAAATTATTTTAGTTGTATTCAAAGTTCATAAAAACATTCTGATATATCTATTTGTTGGAACACCAATGCGTTACGGCAGTGGCACAAACTTTATTTGTTCGAATATTTTTGATGGTATGGAAAAAGGTGTTTTCATCTTTACCTTTTCTGGTATAATTGATCAAGCGATCTTTTATCTGAGCTTCACCTAAAAATCGACCGTCTATAGAGCTCAAAGTATAATTTTCTATATAATTGTTTGGGATAGAATCCATAAGCCAGTCCAAATATCTAATATTATTTACGTGCTCATTCATGTCAGTGTCAAAGCGTTTCACTTTTATTTTGGTTTCTATATCCCCGGATTTAATTTCCGGAACTTGATTATTCAGATCACAATCTATACTTACTTCGTTTAAGGAAGACCATTTTGTTTTTATTTCATCAAAAATGCGAACCGGACGCCGTCTTTTTATGTCAAAAAAGATCCAGAGACCTTTAGCTTTACCTATAACGTTCCTTTGCTCATCAAAAATGAGGTTTTCTCTGATGCCTTTTACACTGCTATATTCAGACATCCAAGTCTTTATGGTAATTTTTTCTTTATATTTTGGATATCTCAACATTTGTAAACAACCTGAAATCAACACCCAACCTGTGTTTTTTTTGCCCAATTCATATAAGCTCTGGTCTATTATTTCACAATGATCAGCAGCAGTTTCTTCCAGTAAGGTAAGCATGGAAGAAGGTGTAATGGAGCCTTTTTTATCCATTTCAAAATACCTCAAAGTAAATTCCTTTTCAAAAGTATGATTGATGTTATTAGCTGATGTAGATTTGATTTTCATTAGTAGCAGTATTGGTAAAAAAATAGTCCCGCTTTTGCGGGACTATCCAGTTAATTTAAAAACAATAGTGATTCGCTTCAATAACCTTGGCAGCAATTTCTGTGCGCCATTTTATAGGATTTGGAGAATTTGTATACTTTGTAAACCTTTTTAAACCCATTAACATCATCCTTTCCTCATCACCATCAGAGAAGTAAGAAATGGCTTCCTTACCTTTTTCAGTAATTACATTAACCGCCTTGTATAAGTTCAACTTTGCCATCAGGATCTGTCCATTGGCTTCTTTCTCTGAAGTCATTTCTGCTAACTTATCTGCTTTCAAAATTGCACTTTCGGCCATGTAAATTTCGATCATTACCTCGGCAGCAGCCATGACTAACTGCTGGTGATTTTCTAGATCCATTCCAAATGATTGCACGGCTTTACCTGAAATCATCAGAAAGGCTTTTTTGAGCTTGGCTACCATTTCTTTTTCTTCGCTCAATCTTTCGCTGTAATCCGGAATATCAAATGAAGGTATTTCCATTAAACTATTACCAACTTCCATTGCCGGAGTAAGTAGGTCTATGTTACCACCCATCGCTTTTTTCAGTAACATACCAATGGTTAGCAGCCTGTTGATTTCGTTGGTGCCCTCATAGATCCGTGTAATTCTTGCATCTCTCCAAGCCGATTCCATAGGCGTATCTTTCGAGAATCCCATACCACCAAAGATCTGAATACCTTCATCCGTTACATACTGACTCATCTCAGAAGCAAATACTTTTAAGATAGCGGCTTCGATCGCATATTCGCTAAATGCTTCTAATTCGGCTTCCTGATGTGATTTTCCCTTTGTGAGTAAATCATCAATATAGTTTTGAATATCTTTTGCAGCTCTGTAAGATCCGGCATCACTTACAAATAGTCTCGTACTCATATCGGCCAGTTTAGCCTGAATGGCACCAAATTTAGCTATAGGCGTTTTGAACTGAACTCTTTCGTTGGCATATTTTACAGATTCGGTAATTACTCTGCGTCCGGCATCTAAACAAGCCGCTGCCAGTTTTATTCTTCCAACATTTAAGGAGTTCAGCGCTATTTTGAATCCTTTTCCTCTTTCCGATAACATGTTTTCAACAGGTATTTTTGTATCATTAAAAAACACCTGACGTGTCGAAGAGGAAGTAATACCTAGTTTCTTTTCTTCTTCTCCTAAAGTTACGCCATTCGGATTATTTTTGTCGTATTCCAAAATAAATCCGGTAATATTTTTGTCGTTTTCAATTCTTGCGAAAACGATAAAAATCTCAGCAAATCCGGCATTGGATATCCACATTTTCTGACCGTTGATCAAATAATGCTTTCCGTCTTCGGTTAATTTGGCAGTCGTTTTACCAGAGTTGGCATCACTTCCTGCACCGGGTTCAGTTAAACAATAAGCACCAAATTTTGATCCTGAGGTTAGTTCGGGTAAATACTTTTTTCTTTGCTCTTCTGTTCCATACAAATAAATTGGCATGGTTCCAATACCCGTATGTGCCCCATAGGCAGTACCTACAGACCCTGTTGCAGCAGAAATATAATCAGTTACAAGCATCGTTGAGACAAATCCCATTCCCAATCCGCCATATTCTTCAGGAATTGAGATCCCTAAAAATCCCATTTCCCCCGCCTGACGCATGATCTGCTCTGTAAGGGCATAATCTTTATTTTCAAACTTTTCTTTATTCGGCCAAACTTCTCTGTCGATAAATTCAACAACAGCCTCTTTCATCATTTTTTGTTCTTCGGTGAACTCCTCTGTGATATAAACTGAATTACTCGATACCTCCTTGATCAAGAATTCTGCTCCTTTGATTACTTCCATTTTGTTCTTTTTTGGTGTTATAGTAGTTCGTAAATTCCGGCTGCACCTTGTCCTGTTCCTACACACATGGTAACCATTCCGTATTTGTTTTTTCTTCTTTTCATTTCATTAAACAATTGAACCGAAAGCTTGGCTCCTGTGCAACCCAGCGGATGCCCAAGTGCAATTGCACCTCCATTTACATTTATTCGTTCTTGATCAAGTCCTAACTCTTGAATGACTGCCAGTGATTGAGAGGCAAAGGCTTCATTCAGCTCAATTAGTTCGATATCGCGTAGTTTTAATCCTGATTTTTCGATTGCCTTGGGTATTGCTTTAACCGGACCTATTCCCATAATTCTTGGTTCTACACCTACAGCAGCATAAGAAACCATTCTTGCAATGGGTTCGAGATTGAGCTCTTTGACCATTGATTCACTCATCACAAGAACAAAAGCTGCTCCATCTGACATTTGGGATGAATTTCCTGCAGTAACCGATCCATTATTTGCAAACACCGGGCGAAGTTTTGCCAAAGCCTGTACTGAAGTATCTTTTCTTGGACCTTCATCGGCAGCTACGGTATATTTTTTTGATTTTCTTTTGCTTGATTCATCAAGAAAAATTTGCTCTACTACAAGGGGTATAATATCATCCTTAAAAGTGTCGTTTTCCAAGGCCTTTATTGCTTTTTGATGAGATTGAAAGGCGAATTCATCTTGGGCTTCCCTAGATATGTTAAATTGTTCTGCAACAGCTTCTGCGGTTAATCCCATTCCCCAATAATAGTCTTCATGACCTTCTTTTGCCGATGTGTAATTCGGAGTAGGGCGGTAGCCTCCCATAGGAATATAGCTCATACTTTCCACTCCGCCGGCAATGATGCAATCTGCCATTCCCGATTGAATCTTGGCCGTTGCCATGGCAATGGTTTCCAATCCTGAGGCACAATATCTGTTAACCGTAACACCTGGAACTTCATCCGTTTTCAGGCCCATCAGAGAAATAAGACGCGCCATATTTAATCCCTGTTCTGCTTCAGGCATGGCGTTACCAACTATAACATCGTCTATTCTTGTCTTATCTAATTGAGGTATTTTTTCTAATAAAAAAGCTATGGTTTCCGCCGCTAATTCATCAGGTCTTTTGAATCTGAAAACACCTTTAGGTGCTTTACCAACCGCTGTTCTGTATCCTTTAATAATATATGCTGTTTTCATGTCTTTTTAGGTGTGAAATTTTAGATTTCGGACTAATACATCTTTATTCAGTTTTGATTTTTTAAAGCGTATTTCAATGAGTATATTCTCTTTGATTTAGTTCCGCAAAGGTTTCCCGGTTTTCAACGTATGTTCAATTCTTTCCAGTGTTTTTCTCTCTGTGAGCAATGATAAGATCGCTTCACGTTCGAGATCCAAAAGATATTGTTCTGTTACCTCAGTTGGTTCAGAAAGATCTCCTCCGGCCATGATATAGGCCAGTTTATTTGCGATTTTTCTGTCGTGTTCAGAGGCGTACTTTCCACTTACTAAACTGTCACTTCCAACCATAAACATTCCTAATGCTTGTTGCCCCAACACAGTTACTTTTTGAGGCGTAGGTTGCGTATATCCATTTTCTAACATCTCCAAAGCCAATCGTTTGGCCGTCGCTATTTGTCGGTCTGCATTAACAACTACCAGGTCTTTACCTTCTTTAAAATAGCCCATGTCAAAAGCTTCATAAGCCGATGTTGCCACTTTTGCCATCGCAATATTGATAAAAGCATCTCTCATTCTGTTGAGTTTTACATCATCTTTTACCCAGAGATCAGATACTCTTTTAGTCATTTCTTTTGTTCCGGCTCCGGCTGGAATTATTCCCACACCAAATTCTACCAAACCAATATAAGTCTCTGCGGCAGCAACCACTTTGTCTGCATGTAAACTCATTTCGCAAGCACCGCCAAATGTCATTCCTCGCGGTGTAATCAGGGTAGGGACAGAAGAATATCTCAAACGCATTACGGTGTCTTGGAACATTTTTGTCGCCATATTCAATTCGTCGTATTCTTGCTCGATTGCCAGCATAAAAGCCATGGCTAAATTTGCACCGACCGAAAAATTTGCTGCTTGATTACCAAGTATAACGGCATCGTATTCTTGTTCAGCCAGATCTATCCCTTTGTTGATGGCCTGTAAAACACCACCACCAATGGTATTCATTTTTGATCGAAATTCTACATTTAATACGCCATCACCTAAATGCTGAATAACTGCTTCTTTATTAGACCATACAGTTTTTGCTTCTCTGATATTGTCCAAAATGATAAAAGCATCCTGACCGGGTATTTCTTTCATTGAGGTAGATGAAATATCATAAAAATATTTTTTACCTTCTTTTACTTCGTAAAAAGGAAGATTTTTTTCAGAAAGTGCACGAACCCAATCATTCACCGTATAACCTTCTTTTTCCATCAAAGTTATCCCTTCGTTTAAACCAATTGAATTCCAAATTTCAAAGGGGCCGTTTTCCCATCCAAATCCTGCTTTCATGGCGTCATCTATGCGGTATAATTCATCTGAAATCTCAGGAATTCTATTTTGTACATAGGCAAACATGGCGGCAAAGTTCTTGCGGTAGAACTCCCCGGCTTTATCTTTACCTTTGATCAATATGGGAAAACGATCGATAACTTTGTCTACACCTTTCGTACTTTCTAATGTTGAAAACTTTACTTTTGGGCTTGGTCGGTAAGTTAAGGTATCCAAATCCAGACCCTGAATTTCAGATTTACCTTTGGTATCCACAACTTTTTTATAGAATCCTTGCTTGGTTTTGCTTCCCAACCATTTGTTATCCATCATTTTTTGGATAAATTCCGGTAATTTAAAAAGCTCATGTGCCTCATCTTTGGGCACATTTTCATATAAACCATTGGCCACATGTACTAAAGTATCTAAACCGACTACGTCGACCGTTCTAAAAGTGGCCGATTTAGGTCTACCGATCACCGGTCCGGTAAGTTTGTCAACTTCCTCAATGGTCAAGCCGAGATCTTTTACACTGTGAAACAAGCTCATGATACCAAAAATGCCTATTCGATTTCCTATAAATGCCGGTGTATCTTTGGCCAAAACAGAGGTTTTTCCTAAAAATTTTTCACCGTACATCATCAAGAAATCAACAACTTCCGGATCACAATTAGGTCCTGGAACGACTTCAAAAAGTTTTAAGTATCTGGGTGGATTAAAGAAATGTGTGACAGCGAAATGTTTTTGAAAGTCTTCGCTGCGTCCTTGGTTCATAAATTGAATTGGAATACCTGAAGTATTTGAAGTAATTAATGAACCCGGTGCGCGATATTTTTCCACCTTTTCAAATACCTGCTGCTTGATATCTAATCTTTCTACGACAACCTCAATAATCCAGTCGTAATCTTTTATTTTTTTAATATCATCCTCTAAATTACCGGTTGATATTCGCTCTGCGAATTTTTGATTATAAATAGGAGATGGGTTAGATTTTAAAGCTGCCTGCAAACTTGAGTTCACAATTCTATTTCTAACTTGTTTATTATCCAGGGTCAGACCTTTGGCTACTTCTTGCTCATTGAGCTCTTTTGGTACAATATCCAAGAGCAGAACTTCAACGCCAATATTTGCAAAATGACAGGCTATTCCAGACCCCATGATACCGGATCCTATGACGACTACTTTTTTAATATGTCTTTTTTTCACTTGATGAAAGTTTATTTTGTTTGTACTAAAAAATGACCTTTTCTGTAATGAGTTTGTTGATCAATTCTGTGACCTCAAAAAAATGTTCAATTTTAATTTCTTCGATATTCTCCTTCACGGAATTGTTGAATTGTAAAACTGTATTTTTGGAGATTTCCCTTTTTTCTTTCCCCAGAGCTGTAAGTTTAAGTAAAACCCCACGGCCATCTTCCGGATTTTTTTCTCTGTATATAAGACCTTTTTCTTCCATATTCTTTAAAATCCTTGACAAACTCGTGGCCTCCATGCCCATAGATGGTCCTAAAGCTGTAGAGGGAGTACCTTTTTCATGATCAATATAAAGCAAGGCCATACCCATGGCCATCGTACTCTGATGTTTCATTGCCTGCTCGTTGTATGATTTCGCGACGGATTGCCAAGTGGCTCTCAAAGCATGATCTATGGTTTTTTCCCTTTTCATAATTCCAAAGATATAAAAATATATTATGCGTGCATAACATATTTAAAAAATTTGTTTTTTTTCCAAAGACTTATTTGTAAATTAGGCCTCAGCAATGTTCAAACAAGATTCATGGAAATACGCCAACTTATAGGGAAACTAATAATTCAAGAAAATGTTAGTCCAATTGAAAGAAATAAAATACCGAATACATTTGTCATTAACATTCCAAATCCCCTGGCTTCTTATTACGGCAGGTTTACTTCCATAGAGAAACCACATTCCATTGTATTTGTGACCAAAGAGCCCGCATCATTTGAAAAAATACTACGAGCGACGACAAAGATCAATAAGGAAACGGATTTTGATATTGCAGGTGCCAAATGCGAAATAACGATTGGTAAAAATAAATACAGCGGTATTCGGGTTAAACGAATTAATAGACACAATTTTATTGAAGAGGTTCAGCGCTTATACCAAAAAGAAGGGTTCGAATTCGCCAAACCAGTGCGTTTAAAAGATGATACAGATGCTTTGGTAAGGGTAAATAAATTCTTTACCATTAAAAAGGTCACAGATCAGATTTGGCAATCCGGTGGCAATCCAAATCGATATTATATTCATATTCCAAAATATATAGACTGGAATGAGTTTAGGGATGTTACTTTTGATATTAAAAATAATGTATCCGTTACAGGTTATGATGTAGCCAAAGGAATTTTTTATGAAAATAATGGCATTACCGAAATGGTAAGGATCATTAAACCTGACATTACCGAAGCGATGGTAAAAGAAATTCACCAAAAATATATAGACAGACTTTCTTAAATCAATCATGATTTAATTGAAACATTAAGCGTCAAATTTATATATTTGGCGCTTAATTATTTTTTATGCCCTCAATTCTGATTACGGAAAATATCGTCAAGAACTATGGCGATTTTAAAGCACTCAATAATATCTCAGTAGAAGTACCCTCGCAAAGTATATTTGGCCTTTTGGGTCCGAACGGCGCCGGTAAAACAACCTTAATCAGAATCATCAATCAAATTACAATGCCAGACGAGGGTAAAGTAATTTTTGACGGAAGACCTTTAATGCCGGACGATGTGGGTATGATCGGTTATTTGCCCGAAGAACGAGGTTTGTATAAGCGAATGAAGGTAGGTGAACAGTGCATTTATTTAGCACAACTCAAAGGTTTATCAAAACAAGAAGCAAAGCAGAGATTACATCATTGGTTTGACAAATTTGAAATTGGGAATTGGTGGGATAAGAAAGTAGAAGAATTATCGAAAGGTATGGCGCAAAAGGTGCAGTTTATTGCTACGGTTTTGCACAGACCCAAATTACTGATTTTCGATGAACCTTTTAGTGGATTTGATCCGATCAACGCCAATTTAATCAAAGAAGAAATTTTACAATTAAAAGAAGATGGCGCAACCATCATTTTTTCTACCCATAGGATGGAGTCGGTAGAGGAATTGTGCGAGTACATAGCACTGATTCACCAGTCAAATAAAATACTCGACGGCAGATTATCCGATATCAAAAAACTTTATAAAACACACACTTTTGAGGTGGGATTGCACAGTGATGACAAAGATTTTCTATTCAAAGATCTAAGTCAACGATTTATGGTAGAACCTGCTAATTTCAAATCTTTAGAAGATGATCTAAAGTTGAGAATTAAGTTGTCAAATGAAGAAACAGGAAGTGAATTGATCCGGTATTTAAACAGTAAATCTACCATCAATCATTTTGTAGAAGTGATCCCAACAGCCAGTGATATTTTTATTCAAGCCGTTAAACAACACAGTGCATGAAAAAGTTAATGTTAATTATTCAACGCGAATTTCTGTCAAAAGTTAGAAATAGATCGTTTATTGTGATGACTTTTTTGAGTCCTTTGATCATGATTGGTATGATCATTTTGGTGGCTTTTTTATCTAAAAGCAGTCTAGAAAAAAGAAGTGTTGTCGCTTATGTCGATGAGTCCGGATTATTTACTGAGGAAGATTTTGCCGGTAAATCAATTGACTTTATGGATTTATCTGAGGTGGGAATAGAAAAGGCCAAGATAATTGTTATGGAAGCTGACCAGGATGGGTTACTATATATACCCCAAAAAGACAGTTTGGATCAATTGGCTTCTTCCGTTCAATTTTATTCTAAAGAAACTCCCGGTATGGTTTTGATGGGAGATCTGGAAAACATGATTGAGCGAAAACTGGAAAAACAAAAGATGGAACAACTGGGTATAGATCTTGAAAAGTTAGACAAAGCTCATGTAAATGTAGAAATCAATATGTCAAATTTTACGGGTGAAAGATCTTCCAAAATGATCAACGGGATCAAAGTAGCCATGGGGATGGGTGCGGGATATTTGATCATGATGTTTATCATCATTTATGGAGCTATGGTAATGCGCAGTGTGATCGAAGAAAAGACGAGTAGAATTGTTGAGGTAATTATTTCTTCGGTAAAGCCCTTTCAGCTAATGCTCGGAAAAGTATTAGGTACAGCCGGTGCAGGTTTGTTACAGTTTTTTATATGGGCAGTGATCTTGTTCATACTATTTTTCGGATTGAGTTTCTTCTTTGGTATAGAAATGGGAGGGATGAATCAGGCGCAAATGACACCTGAACAAATGGAAGTTTTGAAGCAAAATGATTTTCAATTTGCCTTTGAGGAAGTAATGAAATTACCCATTATAAGCATGTTCTTTTGGTTTGTCTTATTCTTTTTAGGCGGATATTTATTGTACAGTTCTTTGTATGCGGCCATTGGTTCGGCGGTAGATAATGAAACAGATACCCAACAATTTATGATGCCCGTGATCATGCCTTTGATGATAGGCGTCTACGTTGGATTTGCAACTGTAATCAACGATCCTCATGGTGCCGTAGCCACGATATTTTCTTTTATCCCTTTTACCTCGCCAATTGTTATGTTGATGAGAATTCCTTTTGGAGTGCCTTGGTGGGAGATAGTTCTATCCCTGGTGATCTTATATGCCACCTTTTTTGTGGTTATATGGATCGCGGCAAAAATTTACCGTGTGGGTATTTTAATGTATGGTAAGAAAACGAGTTATAAAGAACTTTGGAAATGGATAAGGTATTAACTTATTCCCAAATCATGTAGATCGGACTATTTAGGACCCCGGTTATTCACCTAATCCACTCAAAAAAGGGGAAGTTTCAGATGTTCTTCTTACAGCTATTTTAACAGATTAATATTCTTATGCTACTAAAACTCCTTAAATAAAAAATAGGATGTGTTTTTTAAATGACAATTTTGAAAATATTGCAGCATTGGAAGAAGACATATTTTAAAGGTATCTTTTAATCTTTACCCTTAATCCTTTGCCCTTTGTGGTTTAAGCTATATTTTTGTTGTACTAAATTACATTCATTACATATGTCGAAAATCCTAATTATAGAAGATGAAGCCGCGATCAGAAGGGTATTGACAAAGATCATCTCCAACGAATATAAAGATTATCAGATTGAAGAGGCTGAGGATGGAGCCATTGGTTTTCATATGATCGAAAAGGCTGATTATGATTTGGTACTTTGCGACATTAAAATGCCCAAGATGGATGGGGTAGAAGTGCTTGAAAAGGCAATGAAAATTAAACCTGAAACACCATTTATTATGATTTCAGGTCATGGTGAATTAGAAACGGCTGTTGAGAGTATGCGACTTGGCGCCTATGATTATATTTCCAAACCACCTGATTTGAATCGGTTGTTAAACGCGATCAGAAATGCATTAGATAAAAAGCACCTCGTTACGGAAAACAAGATCCTCAAAAGTAAGATCAATAGGCAAACTGAAATGATCGGGGAGAGTAAGGCCATTCTCAAAATAAAAGACATCATAAACAAAGTGGCACCTACAGAAGCCAGGGTACTCATCACGGGACCCAATGGCAGTGGAAAAGAATTGGTAGCCCATGCCCTGCATGCGCAGAGTCAACGTGGCAACGGCCCAATGATTGAGGTGAACTGCGCGGCAATTCCTTCGGAACTAATAGAAAGTGAATTATTTGGACATATGAAGGGTTCTTTTACCGGTGCGAATAAAGACAGGGCAGGGAAGTTTGAAGCGGCTAACGGAGGAACTATTTTTTTAGATGAAGTGGGCGATATGAGCTTATCTGCCCAAGCCAAAGTATTGAGGGTATTGCAGGAGAACAAGATTACACGTGTGGGGAGTGATAAGGATATACAGGTGGATGTTCGGGTGATTGCTGCAACCAATAAGAATTTACAAAAGGAGATCCTTAAAGGAAGGTTTAGAGAAGATCTGTACCATCGTTTAGCGGTTATTTTGATCGAAGTGCCCTCTTTAAACGAAAGGCCCGAAGATATTTCTTTACTGATCGATTATTTTGTTGAGCGCATTTGTGAAGAACAGGGAAGCACACCCAAACAATTTAGTAAAGAAGCTATAGAACTGCTGAAGAATTATCACTGGACAGGAAATATCAGAGAATTGAGAAATGTGGTAGAACGATTAATGATCCTGGGAGGAAAAGTGATTTCTGCGGAGGATGTTCAGTTATTTGCGAGTAAGTAAGGTTTTAGTATTGAGTATTGAGTATTGAGTATTGAGTATTGAGTATTGAGTATTGAGTATTGAGATTTTAGATATGAGATCTTGATGCCTAAATAACGTTGACCGTTTTTCCTTCCTGCTAACGGCAGTTATGAATGTTGAATTATGAATTGTGAATGATGAATTATAAGGTTCAATAAAAAAACTTTATCCTTTATAAATTATCCTTTTTCCTTCCTGCCACCGGCAGTGGTGAGTGATGAATGATGAAGTTCAAGCAGTTAGTATTGAATAATTAGATTTTAGATATTAGAAATTAGATTTGAGAGTGTGACTCTCGATGCCT
>CAZWAN010000056.1:0-19028 GCA_964631875.1 uncultured Flavobacteriaceae bacterium | reverse complement strand
CATAAGAGAATATTTACACTTAAATTAGCTGAGTTTTAGCAGTTATAACTTTACAATAAATATATTATGGCAATTGATATTAAGCAGGTCTTAAAGAATTTAGGTATTGATCATATCAATCAAGGAGTTTCATCCGGAACAAAATGGTTTGACACAGGAGGTGATCTAACGTCATCTTTTTCCCCAATTGATGGTTCATTAATTGGAAAAGTGCAAAACGCAACCTGGGAAGATTACGAGAAGCTTATTGCAAAAGCTCAAAAAGCTTTTGTTGTTTGGAGAAAGGTTCCAGCGCCTATTAGAGGAGAAGTGGTTAGACAAATAGGATTAGAACTGCGTAAACACAAAGATGATCTTGGTGCTTTGGTAAGCTATGAAATGGGTAAAATTTATCAGGAAGGTAAGGGAGAAGTTCAGGAAATGATCGATATCTGTGATTTTGCAGTAGGACAATCCAGATTGATTAATGGCGTTTCCCTGCAATCAGAAAGGGTAGATCACAGACTTTTCGAACAGTATCAACCGCTAGGTGTAGTGGGCATTGTAACCTCGTTTAATTTTCCTGTGGCAGTTTGGGCCTGGAATACGGCACTGGCGGCCATAGCCGGAGATGTTGTCATTTGGAAACCATCTTCGAAAACACCTTTATCTGCTATTGCCACACAAAAATTAATTCAAAAAGTATTAAAAGACAATGATGTACCCGAGGGCGTTTTCAATTTGATTGTAGCAAAATCTTCTGTAATGGGGGATCAATTTTTGAACGATCACAGAATTCCTTTACTATCGGTAACGGGTTCTTCTGCAGTCGGGAAAAGGGTAGGCGAAATAGTTGGTAGAAGATTGGGTAAAACGATCTTAGAATTAGGTGGAAATAATGCTGTGATCATAACCCCTAATGCAGATATTCCCATGGCTTTAAGTTCGACGGTCTTCGGTACTGTCGGTACTGCCGGTCAGCGTTGTACATCAACCCGAAGAATCATTATTCACGAAAGTATTTATGAAGAAGTGAAAGAAAAGTTGGTGAATGCGTATCATAAAATCAAAGACCGTGTAGGAAGCCCCTTAGATGAAAAGTTTCTAGTAGGACCCTTAATTGATGAAGGATCTGTAAAGAATTTTTTAAATGCGGTAAGGCGTGTTCAAGAGGAAGGAGGTAAGGTTTTGTTCGGTGGTCAAAAATTGACCGGAAAAGGATTCGAATCCGGGAATTACGTGATGCCCTGTATTGCCGAAGCCGAAAATCATTATAACATAGTGCAAGAAGAAACTTTTGCACCTATCGTTTATTTGATCAAATACTCAGGTGATATTTACGATGCAATTGCCATACAAAATGATGTTCCCCAAGGTCTTTCCTCTTGTTGTTTTACGTTAAATGTTCGCGAAGCAGAGATTTTCGTTTCGAGTGCGGGCTCTGATTGCGGGATTGCCAATGTAAATGTCGGGACGTCAGGAGCAGAGATCGGCGGTGCTTTTGGTGGAGAAAAGGAAACGGGAGGAGGAAGAGAATCTGGTTCAGATGCCTGGAAAGTTTATATGAGAAGACAAACCAGCACGGTAAACTATGGAACTGCATTGCCGTTGGCACAAGGTATAAAATTTGACTTTTAATAAAAAAACCGCCCCGAGAACTCGGGGCGGCGATTGGTTGAAATAAATCAACCAAAATCAACTAACCAAACCTTATTTTGAATTCGTTTTAACTTCTTTGTATAAAACGAATATTTTATCTTTTTGTTGTCTCAGACAAAGCCTGTTTTACATGTTTTTATCACAAACACAATTATCAACATAATGTCAACATTCATGCCAAAAACAAGGGGTAATATTAAAATTTTCTTAAATTTTTGAACTCTAAACGGGGGAGGAAAAAACTAAAATTGTTGGTTCAAAAAATATGTAAAAGATAATCCGCTACAAAAGTAAGATTTAATTTTTAGTTTGCAATTTTTTTTAAAATAAACTTCTTTTAAAAGACAAGAAAAGTGCCATTTTAACGTTTTATTCATATCAATGAATGTTAATTTTTGGGCTATGAAAAAATTATATCTATTTGTTGTTCTTTTCGTTGTATCTATATCCTTATATGCTCAATCTTTTGATGGGAAAGGGGATAAAAAGCTTAATGTAGGATATGATATTTATGGATATGGAGAGGGCATAAAAGCAACTTTTGATTACGGCATACACGATATGTTTTCACTTGGATTCGGGGGGTCGTATTATTTTGACTCTGACAGTGACTACTATCTTTTTGCCAGAACAGCTTTTCATTTTGGAAAGATTATGGATTACGATTCGTGTTTCGATCTTTATCCCGGTGTTGAAATTGGATATTTGGAAAGGGGTGACGTAGGATTTACAGCATTTATAGGTGCGAGGTATTTCTTTTCAGAAAACTTTGGCGTTTATGCAGAATTAGGAAATAATGGTAGTGCAGGAATAAGTTTTGCTTTCTGACTATTTTATTTCTTTTCTCTCCAACATTTGCAAGTCACTTACCTTGAAGTAACTCTGTTTCCCTTTGACGTTGTATAATATAACGGCTTCATCCTCTTTTAAATCAAAAGGATTCTCTGATTTTAAAGGAGGCTTGTTGCCATATTCACCCCGAACTGTATTGATCATTTGGCGGTCGTCTTTTCCCTCGTATCCAATTGGATAATCTGCTGTAAATTCAAAATTATTCCCACTAAATACCGGTGATAATTTTATCTCTTTATCTCTGAAAAAAACAGATTCAAAATAGACATTTGGATGTACCAATTCTCCTTGAAAGTGTAATGTAATTCCTTTTTTACCTTCATAGGGGATGACATACTCTTGATAGGTCTTTTTGTTAAATGTAAAAGGAGCTTTCTCCAAACCGCCCGAATTGACTTTACAGGCGTGGGTAAGCATGGCTACTATTAAGAATGGGATAATTTTTTTCATTGTCAATTTTTACTAATAAGCTCTTTCTTTTTTACCTTCATAGAAATTCATAAAGGCCCTGTTTACAACGCGCATTCCTCCCGGTGTTGGATAATCACCAGTGAAATACCAATCCCCGGGGTGATTCGGGCATGCCTTATGCAGATTAGAAATAGATTGAAAGATGATACGAACATCAGTTTTAATTTCTTCTGTTTTTAATAGTTGGGCGATCTTATTTGAAATTTCATCAGGTGTAAAAGGAGCGTATACCTCTTTTACGTAATTTTCTTGGATAGGATTTTTTATATTGGCCTTACACTTTTCGTAAACGCGCTCAATAATCTCATATTGATTGGTGTCTTTTAAAAGTTCTAATGTAGCTTTAAAGGCTATAAATTCATCTAAATTGGCCATATCGATGCCATAGCAATCGGGATACCTGATCTGAGGTGCAGAGGATACGATGATCAATCTTTTCGGATTCAAACGATTCATGATCCTAATAATACTTTGTTTCAAAGTAGTTCCTCTTACGATACTATCATCAATAATGACCAAATTATCATTCGGTTTTATCACACCATAGGTTACATCATACACATGCGCTACTAAGTCATTACGACTATTACCATCAGAAATAAATGTTCTTAATTTCGCATCTTTAATGGCAATTTTTTCAATTCTTGGCCTCACTGATAAAAGGGCAGTCAGATTTTCAGCAGAAATTGTTCTTTTCCCTGCGAGAATGACCTTTAACTTCTCAGAATTGAGATAATCTTCGGCTGCTTCTGAAAGACCGTAAAATGAAGTCTCTGCTGTATTTGGAATGTAAGAAAATACCGTGTTTTCTATATCGTTGTCAATTGTTTCCAATACTTTAGGGAAAATATATTTTCCTAACTTTTTTCGTTCTTGATAAATATCCGCATCAGAACCCCTTGAAAAATAGATGCGTTCAAAAGAGCAGGCCTTATTCTCTGAAGGCGCTTTTATTTCATCTACAGATAAAGATCCATTTTTCTTTATAATTAAGGCAGAACCTCTAGTCAGTTCTTTCACTTGGTCAATAGGAACATTAAAAACAGTTTGAATAACAGGTCGTTCAGAAGCCACAACCACAACCTCATCATCTTTATAATAAAAAGCCGGTCTAATTCCGTTGGGATCTCTGAAAACAAAAGCATCTCCATGGCCTAATAAGCCAGCCATGGCATAACCACCATCCCAATTTTTTGACGCTCTTTTTAGGATATTTTGAATATCAATATGTTGGGCAATTAGTGGAGAAGCATCTTTTTTTGTGATTCCCTTTTCTTTAAATTGGTCATACAATTGTTGCACTTCGTCATCCAAAAAGTGACCGATTTTTTCCATAATCGTAACCGTATCAGTGTTCTCTTTTGGATGCTGACCCAGGGCGATTAGCTCGTTGAGCAATTCCGTTGAATTGGTCATGTTAAAATTCCCGGCAACAATTAAGTTTTTGTGCTGCCAATTGTTTTGCCTCAAAAAAGGATGAACACTTTCAATGCTATTTTTACCAAAGGTACCATAACGAACATGACCCAAATAAACATTCCCCAAATAAGGCATATTGCTCATTTGCCAAGTTAGATCATCTTTTTTATCTGGATTTTCTTCTAAAACACCGTTTAATCTTTCATTTATCTTGGTAAAGATGTCTTGTATCGGTTGAGCATCATTCGACCTGATTCTACTCATAAATCTCGTTCCGGGATCGACATCGAATTTTATACTTGCAAAACCGGCCCCATCTTGTCCACGGTTGTGCTGTTTTTCCATCAATAAATACATTTTATTTATTCCGTAAAAAGCTGAACCGTATTTTTCCTTGTAAAAAGAAAGAGGTTTTAATAGCCTAACCATGGCAATTCCGCATTCATGTTTTATCGCATCACTCATAAATAAATAAAATATTCATTAGTTTAATTCAATATCAAATTGGGTCAATTGCTTAAATTCTTGCAATCTTTTGTTGATTTCTTCTTTCGTGAGGTATTCCATGCGCTTAGTTCCAAACTTTTCAACACTAAAGGAGGCTAAGTTTGAACCATATATAACGGCTCGTTTCATGTTTTCAAATCCCACATCATGTGTTCCTGCCAAATAACCGATAAATCCTCCGGCAAATGTATCACCGGCACCCGTAGGATCAAAAACTTCCTCAAGTGGTAAAGCGGGAGCAAAAAAGACATTGCCGTCATAAAAAAGCAAAGCACCGTGCTCACCTTTTTTTATCACCACATATTTCGGACCCATATCACTAATCCTTTGAGCAGCCTTTACCAGAGAATATTGCCCACTTAATTGCCTCGCCTCTTCGTCATTTATGGTTATCACATCTACCTTTTTCAGCACCTCCATCAATTCATCCCAGGCGTGATCCATCCAATAATTCATCGTATCGAGTACAACCAATTTTGGTCTTATTGGGATTTGCTCTATGACCGACATTTGAACTGAAGGATGCAAATTACCTAACATCAAAAAATCGGGAGTTAAAAATCTCTCGGGTACTTTTGGTTGAAAATCAGCCAAAACATTTAGTTCTGTTGCCAAGGTATCCCTCGTATTAAGATCGTTGTGGTATTTTCCACTCCAGAAAAAGGTTTTCCCTTCCGGGATGATTTCAATTCCCGAGGTGTCAATATTTCTACTTTCCAAAAACTCTAAATATTCCTGAGGAAAATCATTTCCGATAACAGAGACGATACAGGTGTCTACCTTAAATTGAGACGCGGCCAGAGATAAGTATGTCGCAGCCCCACCAATGATTTTTTCTGTCTTCCCAAAAGGGGTTTCAATTGCATCAAAGGCAACTGTTCCTATGATTAAAAGCTTACTCATTAAAAGCTAATTGATTACTTTTGCAAAAGTAATACTTATTAATAAGAATTTGTTCATTGTATCAGGTAAAACCATAGTTTAATTGGGATTTCTTGAAAAGAACAAGTGCAACGAAGAGTTAATATGATGACAATTAAAGAAATTCAGGAAGAGATCATTGACGAGTTTGAATCGTTTGAAGATTGGATGGAAAGATATGATTATATGATCGAATTAGGTAAATCTTTGCCCGAAATGAACGAATCCTTTAAGGGAAGCGAAAACCTCATAAAAGGATGTCAGTCAAAAGTTTGGCTGCACTCAGAAATGCGAGGAGATAAAGTTCATTTTTATGCAGATAGTGATGCTATTTTGACAAAGGGAATTGTTGCTCTTTTGCTGAGAGTATATTCAGATCAAACCCCTCAAGATATTTTGAATAATGACCTGTTCTTTGTTGATCAGATTGGTTTAAAAGAGCACTTATCTCCAACACGGGCGAACGGACTTGTTTCAATGATCAAACAATTCAAGTTATACGCTTTGGCCTACCAAGCTAAATTATCCTAATTATTGTATATTTGCACTTATTTAGAATCATTTTAAAAGTAAGAAATGAGCGAAGTGAACACAGAAATATTGGGCGAAAAAATAGTTGAAAAACTAAAGTCAATTTTTGATCCTGAAATTCCGGTCGATATATATGAATTGGGCTTGATTTATGATGTTTTTGTAAATGAAAAGAACGATGTTAAGATTTTAATGACCTTGACTTCACCAAATTGCCCGGTTGCAGAAACCCTACCTGTAGAAGTAGAGGAAAAAGTTAGATCAATCGAAGAAGTTAGAAATGCAGAGGTTGAAATAACGTTTGATCCTCCTTGGACCCAAGATATGATGAGTGAAGAAGCCAAATTAGAGTTGGGATTCTTATAAAATTTAAAAATGGCGGAAGAGATTTTGAACAGAGTGGCCAATAGTGCTTTGGTCACCATCGATTTAGAAGATTTTTATCCGGAAGGAAAAAGAATTCAAATTGATTTAAAAGATTGGCTTTTTGAAGAACAAATTTTAATCGAAAAGGATTTCAGAACCAAATTACAAGAGCATAATTGGGAGAATTATAAAGATGCCTTTGTCGCTATCGCATGTTCTGTAGATGCTATTGTTCCGTCATGGGCCTATTTATTAATGACAACCCATTTGGAGCCATTTGCGAACAAGATCGTAGTGGGCGATTTAAACGTATTAGAATCGATCATTTTTTCTGAAGTGATTGCAAATTTTCCACTTGATGAATGTATAGATAAGCCCGTTATCATCAAAGGCTGCTCAGAAAAACCTATTCCGGATACTGCCTATACCTTACTCATTCAGAAACTCAAGCCTATGGTGAAATCTCTGATGTATGGTGAGGCATGTTCGAATGTTCCCTTATACAAAAGAAAATAAAATTACTTAACTTACTATCAACCTAATATCTTTTATAATGAAAAAAATCCTCCTGTTTTTTATTGCGTTGTTCGTCACATTCGCGTCAAGTGCTCAAACCAAAGATGAATTGCAAAGCTTAAAAGATGCTGCACAAGATTCCTTAGAGGTATTAAAAAAACGTACTGAGGCTATCCAGGGACAAATCGACGCTTTACCGGGATGGCGATTTAATGCCTTCGGTACCATCGGTGGAAGTCTGTCGGGCTTTAACAACTGGTATGGCAAAGAATCTCCTAATTCATCTGTAGGAAATTTTGGTTTTAATATAAATGCCTCGGCAGATAAGATTGAAGATAAATACTTTTGGAAAAATGCCATGAACCTGAATATTAGCTGGGTTAAAAGTGATGACAAAGACGATCCAAATGACAGTGAAGACTATGAAGTGGCAACAGATGTATTAAATCTATCCTCACTTTATGGGTATAAACTTACCAAGAGTTTTGCTGTTTCGGCTTTTGGCGAATACAGAACAACCCTGGTTAACAATTTTAATGATCCCGGGTTTTTAGATGTGGGTGTTGGAGGAACCTGGACCCCGATCAGCGAATTGGTTGTGGTAATTCACCCACTGAACTATAACTTTGTATTTAGTAGTTCCGGAGTAGATTATCAATCGAGTTTAGGAGCGAAAATTGTGGCTGATTATAATAAAAAGTTTGGAGCACTAAATGTTAAATCTAATCTATCTGTCTTTTTGAGTTATGAGGATGCCGATTACTCCAATTACACCTGGACCAATTCGGTGAATTATAATGTGTGGAAGAACCTCGGTCTAGGTTTCGACCTGGGCTTGAGAAAAAACAAGCAAGAGGCGTTTAATTATCAGAAAAATAACAATCCAGCTCTCGAATTACCTGATGCAGACAATAAATTGCAATCATATTGGTTGTTTGGGTTGACTTATAATTTGAAATAATCACAAGTAACTCATTAGATTAAGGCATATTTCTTAATTTAGCTAAAATCTTATCAAATGACCTTGTTGATCATTTATGCCACTGTTTCAATTTTTTTCTCGTTTTTATGTTCGGTTCTAGAAGCGGTTTTATTGAGCGTTACCCCAACCTTTATTGCAGTTAAAAAAAATGAAGGTAAAAACTATGCAACTGTACTTGAGAAGTTGAAAGAGGATATCGATGAACCTTTAATTACCATACTCACCATAAATACTGTTGCCCATACAGTAGGAGCGATCTTGGTAGGAGTTCAGGCAGAAAAGACCTTTGGCTCCGGAAATAATGCTGTGGGTATAGTTTCTGCGGTCATGACCGTATTGATTTTGGTTGTTTCAGAAATTATTCCTAAAACGATTGGAGCCACACTTTGGAAACAACTGGCGGGATTTTCTGCGGTTGCCATCAAAATTTTAATGTTTCCTTTAAAGTATACCGGTATTTTATGGTTGTTAAAACAAACGACCAGGCTAATTGGTAAATCAGAGCATATTGTCATGAGTAAGGAAGAACTCGCTGCAATGACAGATATTGCCGAGGATCAGGGAGTTTTTGACACCAAAGAAAGTGCGATTATTAAAAACCTCATCAATTTTGAGCAGGTAAAGGCAAAACAAATTATGACGCCCAGAACAGTGTTGCAAAGCGCTTCAGAAAATGTAAAGATCTCAGATTTTTATGAAAAATATGGTCATCTGAACCACAGCCGTGTTCCTGTGTACAATAAATCAACCGATGACATCACGGGATATTTTTTGAAAGATGAGATGTTAAATGCCATGATTCAAGGTAACGGAGGAGAACCTTTAGCGAGCATCAAAAGGGATATTTTGGTCTATGACAGAAACACACCCATACCTGAGTTATTTGAAAAATTAACCACAAATAATGAGCATATTTCTCTGATTGTAGATGAATACGGTTCCGTAAGCGGAATTGTTACTCAGGAAGATATTATTGAAACGCTTTTGGGCTTTGAAATCATCGATGAAATTGATGATATAGAAGACATGCAGTCTTTTGCAAAGAATCTCTGGGATGTCAGAGCCAAAAACCTGGGATTAAAAAATACGGCGATACAACAATCGAGCAGAAAGAATAAAAATTAGTTTTCTACGTCGTATTCTTCGTAAAGAAAGTCGTTATATGGAAAACGGGTGATGTGAATTTTTTTTACTTCTTCATACACCAATCGTCTAAACTCTTCAATATTTTCTTGGTTTAATGCCGAAATAAAGATGCAGTGACCATTCATTTTTTTCATCCAGGTACGCTCCCATTCTTCTAAAGTAAAATGAGCTTTTGTCTTTTCCGTTATCAAATCGTCATCGTCGATTGTTTCAGGGTGGTAGGCATCAATTTTGTTAAAGACCATAATTACAGGTTTATCGGCACTTTTTATCTCTTGTAAAATGGTATTTACAGAATGAATATGATCTTCGAAATTCTTATGAGAAATATCGACTACATGTAAAAGCAAATCGGCTTCTCTAACCTCATCTAGCGTAGATTTGAAAGATTCAACCAATTGAGTGGGCAATTTTCTGATAAAACCAACGGTATCGGTAAGCAGAAAAGGAATATTTTTAATAACGACCTTTCTAACCGTCGTATCAAGTGTAGCGAATAACTTATTTTCAGCAAAAACATCGCTTTTACTAATGACGTTCATCAGGGTCGATTTCCCTACATTCGTATAACCAACCAGGGCAACACGTACAAGTTTTCCACGATTTTTTCTTTGAACCGCCATTTGTTTATCAATGGTTTTCAACTTTTCTTTCAACAGTGAAATTTTGTCCCGAATAATCCTTCTGTCCGTTTCAATTTCTGTTTCCCCCGGACCTCTCATTCCGATTCCTCCTTTTTGCCTTTCAAGGTGCGTCCACATTCTGGTAAGTCTTGGCAATAAATATTGACATTGTGCCAATTCTACTTGGGTTCGTGCATATGAGGTTTGTGCCCTTTGGGCAAAAATATCGAGAATAAGATTAGTTCTGTCAAGTACTTTTATGTTCAATACTTTTTCAATATTTCGCAATTGTGCAGGGCTAAGTTCGTCGTCGAATATGGCTGTATTGATTTGGTTTTCTTCTATATAAGACCTCAGCTCATTTAGCTTTCCTGACCCAATAAAAGTTTTCGGGTCCGGATAGTCAAGCCGCTGAACAAAACGCTTTTTGGTTTCACCACCTGCCGTAAATGTTAGAAACTCAAGCTCATCCAAGTACTCCTCAGCCTTTTCTTCATTCTGCTCTTTGGTGATGATTCCTACCAAAACAACATTTTCTATTTCTATCTGCTTTTTTTCTATCATGGCACAAATTTACAAAGTCCATTTCATTTCCCTTCACAGAAACAAAAATTTGTACATTGGCATATTATTATTAAAATTCAGCTTTGAATACCCAAGAACATTTTTCAATTGCCTTTTATAATGTTGAAAATTTATTTGATGCCGAACATACTGATTTTACGTTGGATGAAGATTTTACCCCGGAAGGTAAATTGGAATGGAATTCAGAAAAATATCAGGTAAAACTAGATCATATTTCGAAGGTTATTGCTACCATTGGGGCAGATGAAGGAGCCAATCCACCAGTCTTTTTAGGTTTGGCGGAAGTTGAGAATGACAAGGTCTTACTCGATTTAATTGATCAGAAAGAATTAGCTAAGTTCAATTATGATTTTGTCCATTATGAATCTCCCGATGAGCGCGGTGTCGATGTAGCTTTTATGTACAGAAAGGCTTATTTTGAATTAATTTACTCAGAAATATTTCCTTTAATGATTTATGACCAGGGTCAAGCAAGAGATTATACAAGGGATATTTTGTTGATTTGCGGAAATTTATTTGGTGAGAGAATATATGTGATTGTGAATCATTGGCCATCCAGAAGCAATGGAAAGAGTTTCACCGAAAACAAAAGAATATCTGCAGCAAAGAAGGTCAAAGAAATCATAAATCAGATTTACAATGAAACTGAGGACGCCTCAATACTGGTTATTGGCGATTTTAACGATAGCCCCAAAAACCAATCTATTAAGCAACTTATAAGCCAGAATAACCTTGTCAATCCGATGCTCGAAATGCAGAAAAAAGGATGGGGGAGTTTAATACATTTAGGGAAATGGCATTTGTTTGACCAGATCATGTTTACCCAAAACATGTTAAATAAAGAAAACTTTACCTTTGAATTTGCAAAAATTTATCATCCAGCTTTCCTCATAGAAAAAAATGGCCGGAGCAAAGGAGGACCATTTAGAACGTATAATGGCAGCAGATATATAGGTGGTTATAGCGACCACTTTCCTGTTTACGCCGTTTTCAAAAAGAAAGAGACTTTACCTAAGTAATATTTGTATGTTCAATGCTCAAGTGAAAAAGAGCATCCCCACGGTTTACGATCGGAGAAGTATTCACACAAATCACATAACCATTATTCGTTGCAATTACACGTTTTTCAAATTCACCAAATGGGTCTGTAATATTTGCCAGAACTTCGTTCTTCTTCACAAAACTTCCATTTGTAACTTTTAAGTGTAGCATGCCCGAGTGCTTTGCTCTGATCCAATGTGATTTTTGTACGATTACTTCACTTTTTTGCAATGCCTTCAATTCCGGATTCATCTTAAGAAAAGCCATTACATTTCTTACACCATTTACACCACAATCTACAACTTTTGGATCAATGCTTTTGGATTTACCTCCTTCGAATAGCAGTGTTGTCTTGCCCAATTTATACAGGGCCTCCCTAATAGACTTATTTATATAGTTGCTGTGAACAACAAAGGTTGCGCCAAATATTTTAGCCAATTCAAATGATTTGTCTTCTGATAGCACACACCTTACTTGAGGCACATTATCTCGATCGGCACTACCGGTATGGAAATCAATGACATAATCTACCACGGGTCCGATTTCCTTGACAAATTGGTTCGCGAATTGACTGGCTAAGGAGCCGTTTGGAGAGCCCGGAAAAACGCGGTTTAAATCTCGACCATCGGGAAATTGCCTTGTCTGATTCAAGTAACCAAAAATATTGAAAACAGGAATACATATGACCGTACCTGCATTGGGTTTATTCAATCCGTATTTGATCATTTTTCTAATGATGGCCACACCGTTAACTTCATCCCCGTGTATGCCTCCGATAAGCAAAAGAACAGGGCCTTTTTTTATGGCTCGTTCAACAATGATAGGAACGTATAAATTATTTCTTGTATGTAATTTGGCTAATTCAAGTTCAATGATCTTGCTGTCACCGGGTTTGATTTCAGTACCTAATAATTTCATACAAAACTATACATGTCTTTCAACAAATTTAATAATTTCTCTGGCGATGTTTTTGCCGGTAGCCCTTTCTATTCCCTCCAAACCGGGAGAAGAATTTACTTCCAACACCAAAGGACCTCTATGTGATTGAACCATATCGACACCCGCTACACCCAAACCCAAAGCTCTGGCCGCTTTTACAGCCGTAATCTCTTCTTCATCAGTAAGCTCAACTACACTTGCTGTACCTCCACGGTGCAGATTTGATCTAAATTCACCTTCCTTCCCTTGCCTTTTCATCGCGCCAACAACAACTCCGTCAACTACAAAAGCTCTGATATCAGCTCCTCCCGATTCTTCTATGAATTCCTGAACAACCACCCTTGCTTGTAATCCGTTAAAAGCTTCAATAATAGATTTTGCCGCATTTTTCGATTCTGCTAAAACAACTCCTAAGCCTTGGGTACCTTCTAAAAGTTTTAATACCAGGGGAGTCCCGCCAACTGCATCCACCAAATGATCTACATCTTTCGAATAATTGGTAAAAACAGTTTTAGGCATGCCAACACTGGCTCTGGATAAAATTTGCAAACTGCGCAGCTTATCGCGAGATCTTACCAAAGCCACAGATTCAACAGCCGTAAAGACCTTCATCATTTCAAATTGACGAACAACAGCAGTACCGTAAAATGTTACAGAAGCACCAATTCTGGGGATCACCGCATCAAATCCTTCTAAATAATGATCGATATAGTAGATTTTTGGTTTTCTTTTTTCGATCTCAATATTGCATTTCAAATGATCGATCACCACAGCTTCATGACCTTTTTTTTCTGCAGCCTCAACTAATCTTTTTGTAGAATAAAGCTTAGGATTTCTAGAAAGTATCGCTATTTTCATTGTAATTTTATTTGCTCTTTTGTTTTTTTTTGAATGATAGATTAGTTCTATCTGTGTCTACATTAAACGTTTTATTGAGAAGCTCACGACCCAATAGAACAGGGTATTTCATTTCTCCTCTTTCACTCAATGATAATTTGATCGGATATGATTTTCCAAATAAAATGATATTGGTTGTTATTATATAACGATCCTCGGTTCCTCCAAAAGAGTTCTTGATCGTTTTGATCGCATACTTCTTGGTGCAAAAAAGTTTTTCATTGTACTCCTCGTGATTGGGATCTAACAATCTAAACTGAATTGCTCTTTCACCATCTTTTACTATTTCTTCTATATGATGACAATGTATGGAGGAAGAATAGGCTCCGGTATCTGTTTTTACAGCAATGTTTTCCAAGCCAAATTCTGGAAAATCTGCAAAATCTTTTCTTCCAATAAATAATTTTGACATTTACATTTCTTTACGATTCATGTAAAAATAGGGATAAATCGATAAAATAGCTTTAGGTCTAAAGATTTAAAAATTTTTTTAGAACAATTTTTTCTAACTGAATGCAGCAATACCGGTAATGTCTAAACCTGTGATGAGCAAGTGGATATCATGCGTTCCTTCATAGGTTATCACAGATTCTAAATTCATCATGTGCCGCATAATGGAATAATCACCTGTAATTCCCATTGCGCCAAGAATTTGACGGGCTTCTCGGGCGATGTGAAGTGCCATTTCCACGTTGTTTCTCTTTGCCATAGAAATTTGTGCAGAGCTTGCTCTACCCTCTTCTCGTAAAACGCCTAATCTCCAGGTCAGTAATTGTGCCTTGGTTATTTCGGTAATCATTTCTGCTAATTTTTTTTGTTGCAACTGAAAAGCAGCAATTGGTTTTCCGAATTGAATTCTTTCTTTGGCATATCGCAGTGCAGTATCATAGCAGTCCATGGCCGCACCTATGGCACCCCAGGCAATACCATAGCGGGCAGAATCTAAACAACTGAGCGGAGCTCCTAAACCCGATCTTCCCGGCAATAGATTTTCTTTGGGAACTTTTACATTTTCAAAAATTAGTTCTCCTGTTGCTGAAGCCCTTAAAGACCATTTGTGATGCGTTTCAGGAGTAGAAAAACCGGCCATTCCTCTTTCAACGATCAGACCGTGGATTCTTCCATCTTCATTTTTTGCCCATACTACGGCGATATCTGCAAAAGGAGAATTAGAGATCCAAAGTTTGGCGCCATTCAATAAATAATGGTCGCCCATATCTTTGAACTTTGTTTCCATACCACCGGGATTAGAACCATGGTTGGGTTCGGTAAGTCCGAAACAGCCCATCATTTCACCACTGGCCAATTTTGGCAAATATTTTTGCCTTTGTTCTTCACTGCCGTATTTCCAGATTGGATACATCACTAAAGATGATTGAACTGAAGCTGTTGAACGAACGCCAGAATCTCCCCTTTCTATCTCTTGCATGATCAATCCATAAGAAATTTGATCTAATCCTGCGCCACCGTATTCTATGGGAATATAAGGTCCAAATGCACCAATTTCCGCAAGACCAGCGATTATTTGAGTTGGAAATTCTGCTTTCTGTGCCGCATCTTCAATAATAGGACTCACCTCTCTTTTTACCCATTCTCTTGCGGCTTCGCGCACTAGTTTATGTTCGTCTGTCAATAAATCATCTAACAAATAATAATCGGGTGCCTGGAATAAATCTTGTGCCATTTGAGATATAATTTTAGTAATGACAAATGTACATTACCGAGGTGATAATTCAGATAAAAAAGAGGAGAAAAACTTAATTTTATTTGTCTAATTTTGTTCCGATGCGATATACTTTTACCAAATCGGAAAGATTAAAAAATGAAAAGGAGATCACAAAACTTTTTTCAGAAGGCGTATCGATTTCAGTTTTCCCATTAAAACTAATTTTTATGGAGAGCAGTTTTCCTGAGAACAACCTCGTAAAAATTGCAGTTACTGCTTCAAAAAGAAATTTTAAAAAAGCAGTGGATAGAAATAGGTTGAAGAGAAAGATGAGAGAATTGTTCAGATTGAATAAACATGCGATTTACAGCTGTTTAGATAATAAAAAGTATGTAATGATGTTAATGTATGTGGGCAAAAAGGAAGAAAAAATGGACTTGCTTCAAAAAAACATGGAACAATTGATAGAAAAGTTTGGAGAAAAACTAAAAACAGCCCCAACTTTAAAGAAATAATATTATCCGAAAAATTTCGAAAGTCATGAAAATCTACTTAAAAAAAGGGTTAGTCATCTTAGCTTTATTAGGAATGGTTTTTTCTTTTTTAGCCTTTAAATCTGATTATTTTGAAATTGCCAAGCAATTAGAAATATACTCTACTTTGTTCAAAGAGCTAAACATGAATTATATAGATGAGATCAACCCGGCTGAATTGACCGAAACGGCTATAGACAATATGCTTGAGGAGCTCGATCCCTACACAAAATTTTACGACGAGCAAGGTGTTGAAGATGCTAAGATTAACGCATCAGGTGATTTTAGCGGGATAGGAGCCGGTACAAAATTTATAGACGACAAGTTTTACATTTATGAACTTTATAAAGACTTACCTGCTGAGAAAGCGGGTATAAAAGTAGGAGATGAGATTCTTAAAGTAAATGGAATAGAAGTTAAGGAAGGAAATATTCAAGAAATATCCTCTTTGATGCAAGGTGCAGAGGGTTCTACCATTGATTTGCAAATTCTAAGGCAAAACACAAAGTTGGATTTTAACGTCGAACGAACAAAAATTGAAGCAGATCCTGTTCCGCATTATCAAATGATCGATAAAAAAATAGGATATATTGCATTTAACCGATTCAATACGAAAGGATCAAAGGCCATAAAAAGCGCCTTTAACGAATTGAAAGATTCGGGTATGGACAAACTTATTCTGGATTTAAGAGGTAATCCCGGTGGCTTGTTAAATGAAGCCGTTGATATCACCAATTTTTTTATACCCAAAGGCGAAGTTGTGGTAACTACTAAGGGGAAACTGGCAAAATTGAGTGAGACCTATCGTACCACGAATGAACCCATAGACACTCAAATTCCAATGGTTGTATTGATCGACAAGAATTCTGCTTCTGCTTCAGAAATTGTAGCGGGTTCTTTGCAAGATCTTGACCGGGCCGTAATCATGGGTGATAGGTCTTTTGGCAAGGGGTTGGTTCAGAGGTATCTCGATTTATCTTATGGAACAAAATTGAAGATCACCATCTCAAAATATTATACGCCCAGTGGTAGAAATATCCAGGAATTAGATTATACCCATCGTTCGGGGAGAGATATTCCAAAATTCTCAGAAGAAAAGAGAAATTCTTTTAAAACCAAGAACGGACGTACCGTATATGACGGAGGTGGAATTGAACCGGATATCAAATTGAATAAGCAAAAGGAAACCCTTTCTACAGAAGCATTGTTGGAGTCTGACCTCATCTTTTCTTACGCCACTAAGTATTATTACGCTCATACGAGCATAGCGAAACCGGAAGATTTTAAACTTAGCTCTGCTGATTATAACGATTTTGTGAAATTTGTTTCTGATAATGCTTCGAAATACAAAACACAGAGTGAAAAGATTTTTGATGCCGGAATAGAAGCTTCAGAAAAGGAGGATTATAAAGAGTTTATCTCTCCGGAAATAAAAAACCTGAATCTCAAAATTCAAAAAAAGAAATTACAGGAACTTGAAAAAAATAAAGATCAAATTATGCAAGAGCTTTCAGATGAGATTGTCAAGCGATATTATTTTGATAAAGGTACTTACCAGAATCACTTGTACAATAGTCCCTATGTGCTCGAAGCGGTTATCTTATTAAAGGACCTTGACCGTTATAACAAAATACTAAAACCTTAATGAACGATATCAAAAGAACAAAGTCACAAGAATCCTCAAATGCAATTGAACGGATGTATATTACCATGCGTCACTTGTTTAATCGAGGATTTTACAAACCCATGGGTGTTTCGGGAAAAACTTTAAGAGAAGCCCTGCTCACTTTACGCCCTGAAATTTATGGCTCTATAGCCGAAGATAAGTCTGAACTCAACGGACTTTTATATGTCATCGATAGACTTCCAGAAGGAATCGCAGAATGCCAGTTTATTCAATTAACGGCAGAGGAGGGACTTTCTAACTCACATTTTAAAGCAATTATTCCTTCAAAAAGAAGACGAAACTGCTTCAGAATTGATAAAAACCAAATGAATATTGAGATCACAAGAGGTAGATCCGATATTTATGATGTACTTACTCATCTCACTTTCTTATACATTGAAGCAGAAAAATTAGCGAAAAGAATTTTGCTCAACGAAGAGGGTAGTTTGAGCAGAGAATGGAAGGTTTTAGAAGAAGCTATTTTGAATCATAAGAGTTTAAGCGAAAATGAAAAAGAAGTCATTTTTTCTTATCTATCCGTATTGATGGGTAGAACATTTAGCGAAATTCAAATTTTTTACCAAAAATTTCAAACTGAAGAAAATCCCAATCGATTTTTTGAAATTGTTTATTGGATGGGTAATCTCGCTTTGAAAGAATTGCTCGAAGATAAGAAACATGTGATCAATTTTAGTCCGATTTTAAGAGAGCGAATCGGCCACCATATTTATGGAGATATATGGGCCAAAAACATAAAAGATCAGCTCAAAAAAAATAATTTATTGCATCGAGAATTACACATCATAAGTGCCAATATGCATAGTGTATTGAATACCTTATATATTTCGATGGCATTGCCAAAGGAGTTTGAAGCCATAGAAAATGGAGCTATTTTTGAAAAATTGAGCAAACCTGAAAATAAAGCACTTCAAGAAAAGATCAAAAAGTATGCTGCCAAAAACGGACTTGTTTTTGTTGATGATACATCTGGTACCAATATCGATGTGCAAATAATCGATACAGCAAAATTAGACCTCAGCAAGACCCAATTCATTTCGTCAAAAAGTGAGGATAGAAAACCGGTGATCATCGTTATGGATTATGCTTTTGGCGAACAGGCTTATGAAACTTTGGATGAATTGTTAAAACCCTATCAATATGAGAACGGTGTGCTAAAGTATTTAGATGTACATTCAGTTTCAATCATGGGGAAAGCAGGAATTTTAGAAGGTGGTAAGGGAGACATTATGATTCCAACTGCACATGTCTTTGAGGGTACAGCAGACAATTATCCGTTTAAAAATAAATTGAAAAAGGAAGATCTATGTGGCTATGGTATAGACGTTTATAAAGGAACGATGGTCACTGTTTTGGGAACTTCTTTACAAAATAAGGACTTGTTGGAATTTTTTTATAATTCTTCCTGGAAAGTTATCGGATTAGAAATGGAAGGAGCCCACTATCAAAAGGCCATTCAGGCTGCTTCGAGAATAAGGGGGAATATAAATAAAAGGGTAGATGTACGTTATGCCTATTATGCATCAGATAATCCATTAGAAACAGGCAGTACCTTAGCATCCGGAGGTTTAGGAACAACAGGAGTAAAACCAACTTATCTCATCACACAAAAAATATTGGAGCAAATTCTCTAATCAATTCTATTCGTTTATATTTGTTTAGAAGATATGAATTCAAAAGAAAAATATAATTCGGAAGAAGAGGTTGATTT
>CAZWAN010000055.1:0-19222 GCA_964631875.1 uncultured Flavobacteriaceae bacterium | reverse complement strand
CTGTATTTGTTTTTTCTCAACAAGATTTCAGTGATCTTTGGGAAGATCATTATTCCTATAATAATGTAAAAGATTTTGTGGTGCAGGATGAGCGGATTTTTGCGGCCGCAGATAATGCGGCTTTTATTTATAACGAAAATTCAAGATCATTAAAAAAATTCTCTTCAGTATTCGGTTTATCAGGCAAAACAACTACTTCGATTATTTTTAGCGAAATAGCAAATAGTTTTGTTTTAGGTTATGAAACAGGTTTGATCGAAATTGTTGACAGTAACGGAATTATCCGATTAGCCAACGACATCGAGCGCCTCGATATTTCAGGCCAAAAACAAATCAACCATATTCATAAATATGAAAATCAGCTTTATTTATCTACTCCTTTCGGCATAGTAGAATACAATATGGAAAACCTTCTTTTTGGAGACACATTTTATATTGGAGCAGGTTCGGTGCCCGTTTTTATCAATGAAACAACGGTTTTTAATAGAACAATTTTTGCGGCTACCGCAGACGGAATCTTTTCGGCAAATGTTGAGGATCCAAACTTGATAGATTTTAACAATTGGCAACAACCCGCGGGAGAGTTCCTCGGTAATTTTTCTTCGATATGCGTTTTTAATAACAGGCTTTTTACGGCAAAGGGTAACATTCTTTATGAAATTTTAAATAATGGTTTAGTTCCTGTAGAAACATTTAGTGAGAATGTAATCAAACTGAATTCCTCAAAGCAATTTCTCAGCGTAACCCTAAATAGGATTGCTGTTGTTTTAAATACTGACCTGCAGATACTTGACAGAGCAGGGAATGGAAATGGTTATCGTTTTAGTTTGAACACTTCTTTTGCCCAAAATGACGAAATTTATTTAGGAACAAAGGAATTTGGCATTCTCAAAAAAAAGTTTTTTTCAGGCGTTTATGAGGAAATTCATCCCGAAGGACCTTCTTCAAATCAAGTTTTTTCTATAAAGGCTCAAAATGGAAATTTATGGGTTGTTTATGGTGGCTATGATGCCGCTTTCACTCCATTGAACAAACAATCGGGTTTCAGTCATTACAAAGAATCTGAAAATAATTGGATCAACCGCAATTTCGACCCATTGTTTCCGGCTTTGGATCTGGTCAATATCACCCTCGATCCGAATGAAGAAGAGAAGGCCTACATCAGTTCTTGGAATAGTGGAATACTTGTTGTCGAAAATGATTTACCTCAGGTCATTTGGAATGATACCAATAGCGGATTAGAGGATCTTTATCCTCCGGGCAGTCCAAACAAAAGCATAAGAATTAACGGAACTGCTTTTGACAATTCTGGTAATTATTGGGTCGCAAATGCCTGGGTACCCGACAGATTAAAAAAATTAGAGGCAAATGGCAGCTGGAAATCATTTGATTTAAGTTCGGTGATTACCAATGAGGCTTTTGGTTTAACTGAACTTGTCATAGATCGGAGCAATAATGTTTGGATAGGCACCAGAAGAAATGGTGCATTAGTTTATCAGGAAAGTGGTGATTTGAAAAAAGCACTGATCACCGAAAATTCAAAAGGGGCTTTGCCTGATCTCAATGTCATTAGTCTTGCCGTTGACAGGAATAATCGTGTTTGGTTAGGCACAAGAAAGGGATTAGCGGTTTTTTCAGATCCCTCCAGTTTGTTTACAGAAGAAATTTATGCCGCCGAACCAATTATTGTTGAAGATGATGGCATTCCTAAACGCTTACTCGGAGATCAACCCGTAAATACAATCGCAATTGATGGAGCAGATAATAAATGGTTTGGAACAGATACCGGTGGTGTTTTAAGTACGAATGGATCAGGACAAGAAACATTGTTTAATTTTAACAAAGATAATTCGCCCCTCGCTTCGAATAGAATTCTAAAAATTTCCATTGATGATTCATCAGGGAAGGTTTATTTTGCCACAGATAAAGGTATTGTGGCTTTTAAAAACAATGTCTCTCCCTATGGAGAAGCTCTGACCGAGGTTTATGCTTATCCAAATCCCGCAAAAAGTGAACACGAAACCGTAACCATTGACGGTAGAAACGGAACACACTTACCCAGGGGAACTAATGTGAAAATTTTGGATGTTGCCGGTCGACTTGTCTTTGAAACAAATGTGATCGAAAGCCAATCGGCCAATGGAGGGAAAGTAGTTTGGAATAAAAAAAATCTTGCAGGAAGGCAGGTAGCTTCAGGTGTTTATGTTGTATTGTTAACCTTGCCCGATAACTCTGAAACTTCTATGACCAAAATTGCCATTATCAATTGATATGATCTCTAAGACAAAAGCCATTGTAATTTCAAAAGTCAAATTTGGGGATAGCGACCTGATCGTAAAATGCTTTACACCTTATGGCTTGAGATCTTATTTACTCAGGCGTATTTACTCGAGAAAGAACAAGGAGGTATCAATTGCGCATTTTCAAGCACTCAACTTGTTAGAAATTTCCGGAAGCGATAAAAAAAACGGCCAATTAAATACTGTAAAGGAGGTAAATATTGATATAATCTATCACAGTATTCCCAGAGATATTTACAAACAAAGCATGGCTATTTTTATTGCAGAAGTTCTTTCATCTGTTATTTGGGAGGAAAGTGAGAACCATGATCTATTCAATTTTTTGCACACGGCTTTTCAATGGTTAGATGAGCATGAAAAAACAGCAAATTTTCATCTTGTTTTTTTGATGAAATTAACTCAGTACCTGGGATTTTATCCTGAAACAAAAAACAGCGACCGTCAATATTTTAATTTAAAGGATGGAATTTTCACAAACACCTATGAACAAGAGACTTGTATAGATGAAACTATTTTAAATGTTTTTAAAACTTTAATCGGCATAAATTTTGATACCATGGAAGAGTTAAAATTAAGTGCTAATTCCCGTCAAATTATTTTAGAAGTTTTAATGAAATATTATCAAATCCACCTGTCCGGTTTTAGAAAACCTAAATCATTAGAAATCTTCAAAGAGTTGTTTCACTGATATGAAGAGTCTCCTAACTTTTTTGCTGATTTTCGCGGGTCAATTCATATTTGCTCAGCATTGTTTTGTTTTTGATAAAGACACAGGATATCCCATTCAAAATGTATCAATTACGAATGAATTGAATGACAAAGTTGTAATGACAGACAAAAATGGTAGAGCTGATTTATCGTCTTTCTCAGAAATGGATATTTTGTTTTTTACCCACATTTCTTATGTGGAATTAGAGATTCTAAAAAAACAAATCGTCAATACAGATTTAAAAGTTTTTATGCAGTTTAAAGCAGAGTCTCTAGATGAGGTTTTTTTATCTGTGACCAAGAATTCTGAGAGTCGTTCCAGGATTGCTGAACAAGTAGCCATTTTTTCTATAAAAGATATCCAAAGGTTTTCTCCTCAAAATTCTGCAGATATGCTAAGCGATATTCCCGGGATCAGAGTACAAAGAACCCAGTTTGGTGGAGGAAGTCCGGTCTTACGCGGAATGGAATCAAATAGAGTTTTGTTAGTTGTTGACGGAGTGCGGATGAATAATGCTATTTATCGCAAAGGTCACCTCCAAAACTCCATCACAGTTTCACCTAATATCTTAGAAAGAACAGAAGTTATATTCGGTCCGTCTTCTGTAATTTATGGATCGGATGCTTTGGGAGGAGTTGTACATTATTACACCAGAAAGCCGAGAATTAGTGAAATTCAAAGAACCAATGTCGATTTTATGACCCGGTACAGCTCAGTCAATAATGAGTTTACCTCCTATGGTGGTATCGAACTTCAATTTCCAAAATTTGCGTCCTTTACCGCAATAAGTTACAGTAATTTTGGTGATTTAAGGATGGGTAAAAATAGAAGACATGGGTTTAAAGACTGGGGGAAACAATATTTTTATTCTGACAATACAGATCATTTTTACAATCCGAATCCCATCGAAAATGACAATCCGAGTATACAGAGAAATATTGGCTATGAACAATTAGACATTTTACAGAAAGTTACTTTACCCGTATCAAAAAACACAGATATTTTATTCAATTTACAATATAGCACTTCTTCAGATATACCTCGATATGACAAATTAAATGAGTATGGCGGGGATGTACTGAAGTACGCAGAGTGGCATTATGGCCCGCAAAACAGGTTTTTATTGTCTACCCAATTGTTGTTGAATCCAAACAGATCTTTTATGAAAACTGGGGCGATTACCCTTGCATATCAAGATATTGAAGAATCGAATGTCGAAAGGAGATTTTCAAATTTAGACAGAAGTTCTGAACTGGACAATATAGATGTCTTTAGCATTAATGCAGATTTTAGTACACCACTCAATAATGAATCGAAACGCATATTTTCTTATGGAGCAGAACTTACCTACAACGATGTTAATTCTACCTCATTAGGAGAAACGTTAGAGGTAGAAGGTAATAAAATTACGGGTGTATCGGGATATTACAATACCCCTACAAGGTATCCGGATGGAGGAAGTAATTATACCAGTATAGCAGCTTATGTAGATTTCAGACAAGATTTATCAACTCAATCTACCCTTAACACAGGTGTGAGATTAACACATACAGACCTTAATGCAAAGTGGATAGATTCTACTTTTTTTGATTTGCCCTATGACAAGGTTCAACTCAGAAATACCGCAGTAACGCTAACAGCCGGCTATATCTATAAACCAACTTCTGATTGGCAAATAAATGGGGTTTTTTCTTCCGGATTTAGATCTCCTAATATTGATGACATCGGAAAAGTGAGAGAAAAGAGGGGCAAAGTATCCGTTCCAAACACAAATCTGAGACCGGAATATGCCTATAATTTTGAACTGGGAATCAATAAATATTTTTTGAACCGAGACTATTATTTGAGCTTCACAGCTTATTATACTTTGTTAGACGATTATATTTATCGCGCTCCTTTTGAGATAAATGGAAGTAGCACCATTATTTACGAGGGGGAAGAGTTAGAAATGACCGCCAATGTAAACATGGACAAGGCCTATGTTGTAGGAAGCACAGTATTATTTAGGGGAAACTTCTTGAAAACATTGACGGCAAACGCCTCAGTGACGGTTACCAAAGGAAAGTCCTTAGATACGAGTGAGCCGATGTCATCTATCCCGCCAATTTTTGGCAACGTTGGACTGGATTATAATAAGAACAGGTGGGATTCCGGTTTATATTTGAGATTCAATGGAAGAAAAAAACTAAGTGATTATAATCTGGAAGAGGGAATAGATAATGTGGAAGAAACACCCTTTATAGAGCAAACGCAACTTTATTATGGTACCCCCTCCTGGATGACCCTGGATTATTATTTGAGGTACAGAATAACAAATCAAATTCACCTGCAAGCGGGTGTTGATAATATTTTTGATGAGCACTACAAAGAATTTGCTTCCGGTATAAGCGCACCCGGAAGAAATTATGCATTTACCGTTTCAGCGAGTTTTTAATTGAGTTACAGAGGCTCTTTGGTCTATTCCATGGAGATAATTAAAATTGATACTTTTGTATCAATAATAAACAATTGCCTTGTTAGAACAATTTACAGACCACCTTCAATCAAAGTTTCCGGAACTTCTTGGAACAAAGAATTTGCTTGCAATTTCTGGAGGGATGGACAGTGTAGTTTTGGCGGACTTGCTCAAAATTAACCGGATTGATTTTTCTTTTGCACATTGCAATTTTCAATTGAGAGGCAGCGAATCTGAAAAGGATGAAGGTTTTGTAAAGGATTTAGCCAAAAAATATAACGTTTCTTGTTACACTAAAAAATTTGATACAGACCGTTACGCCAAAAAATATGGCCTTTCTACCCAAATGGCAGCGAGAGATCTGCGTTATCACTGGTTCAAAAGCCTCATCGAAACAAAGAAATTTGATTATTTAATCACGGCACATCATTTGGATGACGAATTAGAAACTTTTTTTATTCATTTTTTAAGAGGAAGTGGATTAGATGGTTTTTTGGGAATTCCTCCCAAAAATGAATACATCAGAAGGCCATTACTTCCTTTTAAAAGAGAGGATATTGAAAATTATGCAAAAAATAAGCAATTCATTTGGAGAGAAGATGCTTCAAATGCGGAGTTAAAATACGAACGAAATAGAATTAGGCACATCGTTATACCTGAGTTGCTTAAAATACAACCTCAATTGCATAAAGTATTTGCCAAAACCCAAAGTAATTTAAAACAAAGCCGGTCATTGATAGATCAATTCATCGAAAAAGCCAAAGGACAAATTTGTCATTATGACGAAGACAATGCTTTGAAAATCAATTTGGAGCAACTGGCAAATTTTTCCGATTCTAAAGCGGTTTTATATGAAATTCTAAAGGATTATGGATTTACCGATTGGAAGAGCATCGAAGAATTAAGAACGGCTCCAACAGGGAAAAAGATCTTTTCTAAAAGTAATATTTTATTGAAAAACCGAGAAGAATTAATTCTTTATCCAATCAAGAAAGAGTATTCGGAAAGCGAAATTTTGATCGACAGCTTGCCGGTTTACCATGCATTGAACGATAAGGTGTTGAGAAGCGAAAAATGTACAAAAGACTTCCATCTGTTTGCTGAGCTCAGTAAGCATCAGATCGTTCTTGATGCCGATAAGTTAAAGTTTCCTTTGTCTGTAAGAAAATGGCAAAAAGGAGACTATTTTTATCCAATTGGTTTAAGCGGTTCAAAAAAGTTAAGTAAGTTTTTTAAAGACCTCAAACTTTCTATCCTCGAAAAGGAAAATATTTGGTTACTTTGTTCCGATAATAGAATTATTTGGGTCATAGGACTGAGAATGGATGACCGTTTTAAGATAGGCCCAAACACAAAAAATTGTTTAAAAATTGACATCAGCGATGGTTAGAAAACCCATTTTTATTCTCCTGTTATTTTTTTCTGTTTTTACCTTCCAAGCACAAATTTTTGATCCGGTTAAATGGGAAACTTCAGTCGAAAAAATTACTGACAACGAATTTAACCTAATTCTCAAAGCCAAAATAGAATCAAATTGGCATTTGTATGCACAAGAAATTCCTGAGAATGGACCAATTCCTACAACGATCAGTTTTGAGGCTGTTGGAAAAGATTTTGAACTAATCGGAGAAACCAAGGAAGGCGAAGGTCACGAGGCCTTTGACGAGGTTTTTGAAATGGACATTAAATATTTTGAAGACGAAGCAGATTTTGTTCAAAAAATAAGGTTGTTGAACACAGAAACAATCGCTATCAAAGGAGCAGTAGAATTTATGGTCTGCAATGATAGAAATTGTTTACCACCAACTTCCGAAGAAATCATTTTTCAGTTAAACTCAAAGCCGGAAACTTCTGCAATTACCACCGGCGATAACAGTAATGTGATAAGTGGAGTTACAAAGTCAGAACCTGAAGAGAAAAGCAATGCACACAAGGATGTAAAATCAAACCATCCCAAAAAATCAAATAAGAGTTTATGGAGCTTGTTCTTTCTATCCTTTATTGCCGGATTTGCGGCTTTATTGACCCCATGCGTATTCCCGATGATTCCTATGACGGTCAGCTTTTTTACCAAACAGAGCAAAAATAGAGCCTCGGGTATCAGAAACGCAATTATTTATGGTATTTCAATTATTGTACTTTATGTAGGCTTGGGAACAATTATAACGGCTATTTTCGGTGCCGATTCTCTCAATGCGCTGTCAACCAATGTTTGGTTTAACATCATTTTCTTTCTTTTACTGATCGTTTTTGCCATCTCTTTTTTAGGGGCTTTCGAAATTACCTTACCGAGTTCCTGGGGAACAAAAGTTGATTCCCGGGCAGATAGGGGAGGTTTTATAGGCATCTTTTTTATGGCCTTGGCTTTGGCGATCGTTTCATTTTCCTGCACAGGACCTATTGTTGGAACAGCCTTGGTAGCGGCAGCTGCTCAGGGAGGAATTGCTCCTGTAATCAGTATGTTCGGTTTTTCTTTGGCTATTGCATTGCCCTTTGCACTTTTTGCGGCTTTCCCGGGCTGGTTAAACTCCCTGCCAAAATCAGGCGGTTGGTTGAATACGGTAAAAGTTGTTTTGGGATTTTTAGAACTGGCTTTGGCCTTTAAATTTTTATCAAACGCCGATTTGGTTTTACAAGCTCATTGGTTAGAACGGGAGGTCTTCTTGGCCATTTGGATTACCATTTTCGGCACTCTGGCACTATATTTATTTGGAAAAATTAAATTACCTCATGATTCAATTCAAGACCGCATTTCTGTTGGAAGATTTTTATTTGGTTTGATCGTATTAACCTTTACCCTCTATATGATTCCGGGATTATGGGGCGCCCCGCTTAAACTCATCAGCGGCTTCCCGCCTCCTATGCAATACAGTGAATCACCCAATGGTATTGGGACCGGTTCAGTTTCAACAGAAATGCTGGACGATTTACCGGAAAGTGCTCATATCGGTCCACACGGAATCATCGCATTTTTAGATTACGAGGAAGGGTTGGCCTATGCTAAAAAAGTCAATAAACCTGCCATGATCGATTTTACAGGGCACGCTTGCGTAAATTGTAGAAAAATGGAAGAAAAAGTATGGTCAGATCCTGAAGTATTGGACATTTTAAAGAACGATCTTGTTTTAATTTCTTTGTACGTAGATGATAAACGGGAATTACCCGAAAGTGATCAATATGAATCAGAGATTACGAACAAAAGAATTGAAACCATTGGAAATAAATGGAGCGAGTTTCAGATTAAAAAGTATGCCGCTAATGCCCAGCCATATTATGTTTTAATAGACCATAAAGGGGATAATTTAAATGAGTACTCAGCCTATAATCCGGATATTGAAGAATATTTGGCTTGGTTAAAAGAAGGAATAGGAAATTTTAGATCAAATTGAATTCTGGTGAATTAAAATGATGAAGAGAATTGTTTTACTTTTTCTATTTTGTTCATTCACAATTGTGGCTCAAAACAGTCTGCCGTTCAAAAAAGGGGAATTGTTGACCTATCAAGTTTCTTATGGACTCGTTAATGCCGGGGTTGCCAATCTCGAATTGAAGAATGCATCTGTCGATGGAAATCACTATCTGCACATTGTTGGAACCGGTGTTACAACAGGAATCACAGATTTCTTTTTTAAAGTAGAAGACAGATACGAATCCTATTTTGACCCGAAAACCCTTAGGCCATACAGATTTATAAGGAAAATCAAAGAAGGTAGCCATACAAAGGACAAGGAAATATACTTCGACTTTATTAAAGATCAGGCAAAAGTCATTAATCATAAAAAGAATAGAACGGAATACTTCCCGATAGATAAGGATATTTTGGATATGCTCTTTTCGGCCTACTATTTTAGGGCAATGGATTTTTCAAAACTTAAAGAAAATGACGTAATCAACATGAAAATGTTTTATGATGAAACGACCTATCCCTTTCAGCTTAAAGTTTTGGGAAGAGAATTGGTCAAGACAAAATTTGGCAAGATCCAATGTCTAAAAATTATTCCTTTAGTGGAGAGGGGAAGGGTTTTTAAAGAAAAGGAAAGTTTAACACTCTGGTTTTCTGATGATGAGAACAAAATTCCGATCAAATTGAAAGCGTCAATCCTTGTGGGAAGTATTGACATGGAGTTGGAAAATTACAGCGGTTTGGCTCATCCGCAAAGCACTATTTTTAACTAAATTATAAGCCTAATTGTGTATAAATTAATTAGTTTTGCACAAAAATAATTTGGGAAGTTGAAAAAGATATTAATTACGAGTTTTGTCATACTGACACTTTTTTCCTGTAAAAATGATCAGGACGAAACGAAAGAAATGGTCGAATTTGTTGAAGAAGCAGAGCCTGAAATTATTGAGGAGTTCGGGTATATTCTCAATGACTTTAAAGTGATAAAAGATACCATTCGTTCGGGTGAGACCTTTGGAGAAATTTTATACAGAAATCATGTTGACCACCCTGAAATTTTTAAAATAGCTGAAATGGCCAGGGATACATTTGATATCCGAAAATTGGTGGCCGGAAAGCCATACACCATATTGGCCAAAAAAGATTCTACAGAAAAGGCTCAAGTTTTTATTTACGAACCGAATAAGATAGAATATCTTATCGTAGACTTTAGAGACAGCATACAAACCCAGTTTGGAAGAAAGGAAGTGAAAATTGTGACGAAAACCGCCTCCGGCCTTATCAATTCATCCTTGTCAGAAGCAATGGAAGCCCAAGGGCTCAATTATATTTTGGCTCATGAAATGTCAGACATTTACGCATGGACGATCGATTTTTTTCACTTACAAAAGGGAGATAAATTCAAACTGATCTACGAAGAAAAGTACATTCAAGATACAATTGCTGTTGGTATAGGCGTTATAAAAGCAGCTTATTTTGAACATAAAGAAAAACCGATTTATGCGTTTAATTTCGTTACTGATTCTACCAAAAACACCAACGACTATTACGATGATCAGGCCAAAACACTCAGAAGGCAATTTCTAAAAGCACCTTTGCAGTTTAGCAGAATCTCTTCAAGGTACAATCCAAACAGGAGAATCAAATATTATGGCTATAAATTAAAGCCTCATTTGGGAACAGATTTCGCTGCGCCAAAAGGAACACCCATATTGAGCACGGCAAATGGTACTGTAATTGCTTCAACCTATAACCCTGCAAACGGGAATTATGTCAAGATCCAGCATAACGCCACCTACACAACCCAATACTTGCACATGAGTAAGCGAAAAGTAAAAAAGGGTGATTTTGTCAAGCAAGGAGATGTAATTGGATATATTGGGATGACAGGCAACACTTCCGGTCCACATGTGTGTTATCGTTTTTGGAAAAATGGCAAACAAGTCGATCCGCTTCGGGAAAAGTTACCTTCAGCCGAACCCATCAAAGAAAGTATCAAAGAGCAATACCTTACGTATATAGAGCCCATAAAATCGGCCTTGGATCAAATTCCGGTGCCCACCGAGGAAATGGCAATGATAAATGAATAAAACAACAGGAATGTCACTTAAAAATATCAACCCAACTCAAACAAAATCCTGGAAATCTTTGGAAACACATTACCAATTGGTAAAAGATGTGTCTATGAAATCCCTTTTTCAACAAGACAAAGAACGCAAAGAAAAACTTTCAGCTTCTTTTGAAGAAATAGATCTTGATTTTTCTAAAAACAGGATAGATGATACAACTTTGGAATTGCTTTTAAATTTGGCCAAAGAGGCTGACCTTAAAGATGCCATTGAGAAATATTTTTCTGGAGATAAAATCAACACCACAGAAAATAGGGCCGTATTGCACACTGCGCTTAGAAATCAAAAAAACAATCAAATTTTTGTAGAGGGCACTGATGTGATGCCCGAAGTAAAAAATACCCTGGCAAAAATCAAATCGTTTTCTGAAAAGATAATAAGTGGTAAGTTAAAAGGGTATAGCGGAAAGAATTTCACAGACATCGTCAACATAGGTATCGGAGGTTCAGATTTGGGACCAAGGATGGTTGTAGAAGGTCTGCAGTTTTACAAAAACCATTTGAATACGCATTTTGTCTCTAACATTGATGGTGATCATGTGTACGAAACGCTTAAGAAACTTGATCCTGAAACCACCTTGTTCGTAATTGTATCTAAGACATTCACTACCCAGGAAACGCTCACGAATGCAGAGACGATTCAGGCTTGGTTCTTGGAGAAGGCAAAAAAGAGTGATATCAAGCATAATTTTGTGGCCGTATCTACCAACCTTCAAAAGGTAATTGACTTTGGGATTGCCCAAGAAAATATATTTACCATGTGGGATTGGGTTGGAGGAAGATATTCTTTGTGGAGTGCCGTAGGACTCTCAATTAGTCTATCTATTGGCTTTGATCATTTTCAGAAATTTTTGGAAGGCGGATTTGCGATGGACGAGCATTTTAGAGCTGCTTCTTTCGACCAAAATTTGCCCGTTTTACTGGCACTAATTACGATATGGTACAATAATTTTTATGGCTCAGAATCGGAAGTTGTCATTCCCTATACCCAGTATTTAGAGAATTTTGCACCCTTTCTGCAGCAATTATCCATGGAAAGCAATGGTAAATCGGTCGACAGAGGAGGTAATCCGGTTACCTACCAAACCGGAAATATTATTTGGGGAAACACCGGGACAAATGTGCAGCACGCTTTTATGCAATTATTGCATCAGGGAACAAAAATAATTCCGGTTGATTTTATCGGTTTTAAGGAATCACTATATGGAAACAAAGACCATCACAAAAAATTGATGGCGAATTTTTCTGCACAGGCAGAGGCGCTTTATGCGGGTAAGACCAAAGATGAAGTTTATCTCGACATGAAACTTCAAAATCAATTGGATAAAGTGGAGCAATTATTGCCTTTCAAAGTTTTTGAGGGAAATAAACCTTCTAATACAATTTTAGTAAGAAAACTTACACCTTATAACTTAGGCGCATTGATATCTATGTATGAGCATAAGACATTTGTACAAGGTGTGATTTGGAATATTTTTAGTTTTGATCAGTTTGGTGTAGAACTTGGCAAGGAATTGGCCAATAAATACCTGAATAAGAACTGATTAGTTAATATTAACAATTTGTTAACATATATGCCCATTATTTTAACAAAATAATGGGTTTTTATTGTAATTTTGCGCCGTAAAATATTAACTCAAAACAAGTTTTATGAAAAATTTTCCAAAAATTTTGGGACTAATTTTGTTTTTTACGGGTTCGGTTCTTTTCGCACAGACAAGAATTTCAGGTACAGTAAATGACGAGAACGGTTCGCTTCCCGGTGCAAATGTTGTGGTAAAGGGTACGTCGAACGGAACAACTACAGATTTTGACGGTAACTTTTCCCTAGAGGTTAACAATGGAAAAGGAGTTCTGGAAATCTCTTTTGTGGGATTGGCAAATAAGTCAATTTCTTTTAACGCAGCCGGTCAGGCAATAGACTTAGGTACTATATTATTAAGTGCAGACGATAATATATTACAAGAAGTAGTAGTGGTAGGTACAGGAGTTATTGACTTGGCAGAAGGTAGAGAAACGCCAATTGCTGTGTCTACAATTAAAATTAAAGAAATTCAAACAAAGATTGGTGCGCAGGATATTACGGCATCTATGGTGAATACACCCTCTGTTTATGTAGCAGGTCAAGCCGGAGGTTTTGGTGATTCTAGAATTGCAGTTCGTGGTTTCGGTCAAGATAATACAGCTTTCTTGTTAAACGGACAACCAATTAACGGAATGGAAGACGGATTGATGTACTGGTCTAACTGGTCTGGGATGGCTGATATAGCAAATGGAATTCAGATCCAAAGAGGTTTGGGGTCGTCAAAATTAGCGATCTCCTCTGTAGGAGGTACAGTTAACTTTGTGACCAAAGCAACGGAGCAAAGAGAAGGAGGCTTTTTTCAAACAGGTATCGCCAACGACAGTTATTTCAAAAATACATTGGGCTATAGCACAGGAATACTCGATAATGGGTGGGGGGTAACAGCGATGTTAACACACTGGCAAGGAGATGGTTATAATGATGGTACAAAAGGACAGGGTCAGAATTATTTCCTTTCTATTGGATATAAATTAAACGAAAGTCACAATTTTAACTTTTTGATCACAGGTGCCCCACAATGGCATGATCAAAACTTCACAAAATCTATTTCAACTTATTTGGAGTACGGGAAAAAGTACAACAATAACTGGGGTACTTTAAACGGAAAATATGAGACAGAAAGAAGAAATTTCTATCATAAACCTGTGGCTAACTTAAACTGGGACTGGAAAATTGATGAAACATCAAACTTGTCAACAGTACTTTACGCTTCATGGGGTAGAGGTGGTGGAACCGGAAACTATGGTTCAAGAGTTAGAACTGAAGATGGACTGGTAGATTTTGACGCCATTGTAGCGAATAATAATGCCGCTGGAGGAGAAGGAATGTTCGGAAACGGAACTTATCTGGTAAGAGCTTCCATGAATAACCACAACTGGTATGGTTTGGTTTCTAACTATGAAAAAGAGTTGAATGAGAATTTAACCCTGAATGTCGGAGCTGACCTAAGAACCTATTACGGTACTCACTTCAGACAAGTTGAAAACTTTCTGGAACTAAATAGTTGGACTGAGAGCAGAAGATTGAGAGATGACTCACATCAAACTGTAACTGATCCTGTGTTCAATACTGTAACTGAATCTTTCGCCGCGAATCCATGGACGGCTACATTTAACACAATGGATGAAGACCAGAGAATTGATTACGACAATAGTGAGCGCATTTCTTATGGAGGAATCTTTGGCCAGTTGGAATATGCAAACGATACTTTCTCAGCATTTTTCCAGGGTGCCGTTTCTACTCAAAGCCACCAGAGATTTGACAGATATGATTATTTGCCGGAATATAAGAATTCAGAAAAAGTAAATAATGTCGGATATAATGTGAAAGCGGGAGGTAGCTATAGAATTAATGACCAGAACCAAGTATATGTAAATACAGGTTATTATTCTCGTCAACCTTATCATGACAATATTTATTTGAACTTCACAAATGAAATCAACCCCTTAACCGAAAACGAAAAAATATTTGGACTTGAGGCAGGTTACTCATTTAGAAGCAGAATTTTTAATGCGAACGTAAACTTGTATAGAACCTCTTGGAAAGATAGGGTAACTACAAACTCAAGAATCACTCAGGGTGAGGAAACTATAGGTGGAATTATTGTTCCTGAAGGAACACAGATTTTCATTACGAATGAAGGGGTAGAGCAACTGCATTCGGGAATTGAAATTGATTTTGGTGTTAGACCAATTGAAAAATTGAACGTGAGAGGATTTTTATCTGTTGGAAATTGGGAATATAAAGGAGAAGTATTTACTACAATTCGCGATGAAGATCGAAACGTTTTGGATCGTGACGGACAAGATGTTGACGGTGGAAAAGTGGGAGACGCTGCACAATTTACTGCTGGTTTAGGTTTGAATTATCAAATAATTCCAAGATTATCTGTTGATTTCGACTGGAGATATTACGATAATCTATACGCCACCGTGAGTGCAAGAAAGAAAAATTTAGAGTTACCATCTTATAACTTGGCCGATTTTGGTGTTTCTTACAGATTACCATTGGGTAGTTCAGGTAAAAAATCGCTTGATTTTAGAGTAAACGTTAACAACGTTTTTGATACAGAATATATATCAGAATTAAGATCTGCTAATTTTGCTGAAGCAGGTGACGAAACCTACAAAGGAATCAATGTGTCTAACCAAGGTTATTTTGGTTGGGGAAGAACATGGAATGCTTCTGCCAGGTTTAACTTTTAAAATTCTTGATAGGATAATTTTAAAAAACCCATTTACTTAGTGAATGGGTTTTTTTGTTTGTATTAATTGTTAAATTTGCCTTCAACAAAAAATCTACTACTCATGTTAAAAATGTTACATTCAGGCTGGGCATATATCGCATTAATCGTTTTAATTGTTGCTGTTGTCAATGCTGCTATTGGTTTTTTTTCTAAAAAGGATTTTAAAGAAAAAGACCTTCGAATCCCCTTATTTACGCTTATTGTTTACCATATTCAATTCATATTGGGCTTGATCGCCTTTTTTGCCTCGGCGCAGTTTGCCTATTTAAAATCAAACGGAATGGGTGCCTCAATGGCGCAACCCGAAATTCGAATGATGGTCGTTGAACATCCCTTAATGATGATATTGGCCATTATATTGATCACCATGGGTTTTTCAAAACACAAAAAACAATCTACCGATAATGGAAAATTCAAAACAATCTTTATTTATTACGGAATTGCACTTTTATTTGTTTTGAGCAGAATCCCTTGGAATCAATGGTTTTAATTGCTTATTTTTAGAAGTTTAGGATGTCATTTTTAGAAAAACTTATCTCCATTCCGTTAAGTATCTTACATTACTTCTTTTTCGGATTGATCTTAGTTATTTTTTGGCCCATTCAATGGATCAGCCTTAAACTTGGTGGCTATCAAGGACACAAAAAGACAGTTGATGTTTTGAGTTTTTTCTTAGTGGGAACCTTATATTTACTGGGAACAAGGGTAACCTTTAGGAATAAGCATAATTTACCGCTTGGTGTACCATTGATATTTGCCTCTAATCACCAGAGTATGCACGACATACCTGCGCTTGGCTACTTTTTACGTAAATATCATCCGAAGTTTGTCTCAAAAATTGAATTAGGCAGAGGTATTCCCAGCATTTCATTTAATTTGAGACATGGCGGATCTGTCTTAATTGACAGAAATGATGCAAAACAATCGCTTGGAGCCCTGATGAAATTTGGAAAATACCTGGAAGACAACAAAAGATCAGCGATTATTTTCCCGGAAGGAACAAGAAGTAGAGATGGAGTTCCTAAACGATTTTCAGAAAATGGATTAAAAATGATGATAAAAAAAGCCCCTTCATCATACGTTGTTCCGGTAACAATCAACAATTCCTGGCGAATAGTGCGCTTTGGAAATTTTCCTTTAGGTGTTTTCGATCACTTGACTTTTGATGTACACGAGCCTATAAAATCAGACAGCATGCCTTTTGAAGAACTTTTTCAAAAGGTTGAAAAGGATATTAAAGATGCGGTAATTGTCAATTAAGGCTTATTTCAAATTCATCTCGATCTTCTAAAAAAGAAAATCTTCTTCTTGTCGATACCAGATGCTCTTTTTCTAAGATAACCGATTTTATTCCTTCTTCATTCTCTGCAAAGGAGAGTAAGGTAGTACCCATAGCATCATAAACAGCCGAATGTCCGTTGTAAATTAATTTATTATTGTCTACACCGACCCGATTCAATCCAACGGTATAACATAAGTTTTCAATACTGCGGGCTTTTAAGAGCGTATCCCAGGCGTTAATACGGGCATTGGGCCAATTAGCCACAAAGAGCAAAATATCGTATGCTGAGTCATTTCTCGCCCATACGGGAAAGCGAAGGTCATAACAAATCAAAGGACAAATTTTAAATCCTTTGTATTCAAAAATGATACGTTGTTTACCTTTTTCAAAAACTTTGTGTTCACCTGCGTAGGAAAATAAATGTCGCTTATTGTAAAACAAGTTATTTCCATCAGGAAAAGCAACAATTAATCTATTATAACATTTTTTATTTTCTTTAATTAAAACAGACCCTATAATCAAGGCATTTTTCTCCTTTGCCTTTTTGAGCATCCATTCAACAGTTTTTCCATCCATGGTTTCGGCCAAATGGTTGGCGTTCATGCTGAAACCCGTACTGAATAATTCGGGCAAGAGGATCATATCGGTTTGCTCGCTTATCGAATCTATCTTTTGATTAAAATGAATTCGATTTTCTTCTAATCGCTCCCAATGGATATCTGTTTGGACAAGGGTTATTTTAAGGATGTCATTTTTCATGGGTCAGAGTTTTCTGATTATGTCTGCCGCCTTTTCCAGCGTATCGTTTTTCTTGGCGAAACAAAAACGGAGTAATTTCAAATCCTTTTTAGGATGGTAAAACACAGATATAGGTATGGCAGCAATTTTGTGTTTGATGGTTAAAAATTCTGCAAATGCTTCATCGTTCATATCCGTTATTTTATCATACTGAAGCAACTGAAAGTAGGTGCCCTTTGAAGGCTTAAAAGTGAACCTGGAATCTTGTATCAGAGATAAAAAATGGTCTCTTTTTTGCTGGTAAAACTCAGGTACAGACAAATAATGTATCGGGTTTTTTAAATAGTCAGCCAAAGCTCTTTGAACAGGATGGTTAACACTAAAAACAACAAACTGATGGATCTTTCTGAATTCGTTCATCAGAATTTCGGGTGCGGCACAATAACCCATTTTCCAACCGGTGTTGTGAAAGGTTTTTCCAAATGAACCAACCACAAATGCCCTCTTTACTAAAGAGGGAAAACGAGAAACACTGTAATGAATTTCTTGGTCAAAAATGATATGCTCGTATACTTCATCACTTAAAATCAAGATATTCGTTCCTTCTACAAATTGCTCTAATTTTTTCAGATCCTTTAACCCCAGGATTGCTCCCGTTGGATTGTGTGGAGTATTGAGCAGAATCATTTTTGTCTTGCTATTCTTAACAGCCTCTACTTCTTCCCAAGGAATACTGTAATCGGGTAAACTCAAATCAATTTCTCTAACTACTCCGCCTTGGGCTAAGATACTTGGCGCATAACTATCATAAGCTGGAGCAAAGATGATCACTTCATCACCTGGAAAAATGAAACTAGACAGAATGGTATAAATGGCTTGTGTAGCACCACATGTAACAGTGATCTCAGCGTCCGGATCGTAATGATATTGATGAATATTTTCAATCTTTTGCGAAATAGCTTCTCTCAACTCCAACAATCCGGGCATAGGGGCATATTGGTTATACCCCTCTTTCATTGCTTTTGTCACCAAATTGATCAATTCAGGAGCAGAGGGAAAGTCGGGAAAACCCTGAGAAAGATTGATGGCATTTTGTTCTGCCGCCAATTTGCTCATTTTGGCAAAAATACTGGTTGGGATATCCGGAAGTTTAGTGCGCATAAAAATAAGGAACTGCTATTCTAGAAGTTCAGTTGGTAGTTTTCAGAGAGTTGGACATCATCGGTAAAAGTGACACCAAGATCTTCAATTAACCCATCGTTTAAGTCGTAAACCCAACCATGAATAGCCAAAAATCTGCCTTTTTTCCAGGCATTTTGTACAATACTCGTTTTGGCCAGATCAAAAACCTGTTCTTTTACATTCAACTCCACAAAACGGTTGAATTTCTTCTTTTCGTCTTTTATTGCGTCCAGGTCTTTTTGATGAAGACGATATACATCTTTTAAATGCCTGATCCAGTTATCAATGATGCCGTATGAATGGTTACCCATTGCAGCTTTCACACCTCCACAACCGTAATGGCCACAAACGATAATGTGTTGAACTTCTAAAACATTAACCGCGTAATCCAGCACAGAAAGCATATTCATATCGGTATGAATCACCATATTTGCAATATTGCGGTGAACAAAAACCTCACCGGCTTGTGCTCCGATTATTTCATTGGCAGGAACGCGCGAATCTGCACAACCTATCCATAATAACGGTGGTTTTTGCCCTTCGGCCAGCCTTTTAAAAAAATTGGGGTCGAGGTTTAATTTATCTTGAACCCATTTTTTATTATTGTCTAGTAAGGACTGGTAAAAATCTGATGACATATCTATTTTTTTTATAAATATAAACTTTTTATTCCATCACCTCACTTAGATCTAGT
>CAZWAN010000054.1:0-19374 GCA_964631875.1 uncultured Flavobacteriaceae bacterium | reverse complement strand
GCGATTTTTTCACCTGAAAGATTAAAAGCATTTTTTAGTTTATTTTTCCATAAATCGGAATATTCTATTGATTCTGATGCTAATATTTCAAAAGAGTAGGTATTTTCTTCTTTAAATTTAACAAACACTAAATCTATTCCGTCTAGGGAGGTGCCGCTCATGAGGCCAATAACCTTCCAATCTTTCTTCTTCATGGTGGAGTAAAATTACAAATAGATTTTTTAAAAGCCTTATCTTTGAGAAATAAAAACACATTCAAATTTAGCCATATGGATTTTAATTTAACAGAAGAACAGATCATGATAAGGGATGCAGCCCGAGATTTTGCCAAGTCTGAGCTATTACCTGGAGTTATTGAAAGGGATGAAACACAAACTTTTCCTGCAGAAGCCATAAAAAAAATGGGAGAATTGGGCTTTTTAGGTATGATGGTAAACCCTAAATATGGCGGTGGGGGAATGGATACTGTTTCGTATGTGCTCGCCATGGAAGAAATTTCAAAGATTGATGCCTCAGCTTCTGTTGTTATGTCGGTTAACAATTCACTTGTTTGTTGGGGACTGGAAACCTTTGGTACTGAAGCCCAAAAGGAGAAATACCTCATTCCTTTGGCTACAGGCGAAATCATTGGCGCCTTTTGTTTAAGTGAGCCCGAAGCAGGTTCTGATGCCACTTCCCAAAAAACTACGGCCGTTGATATGGGTGACCATTATCTGCTTAACGGCACTAAAAACTGGATTACAAACGGAAGCAGTGCTTCGGTTTATTTGGTCATAGCTCAAACATATCCTGAAAAAGGTCATCACGGCATCAATGCCCTGATTGTTGAAAAGGGAATGGAAGGTTTTGAAGTTGGTCTTAAAGAGAATAAATTGGGGATCAGAGGATCAGATACACATTCGTTGATGTTTAACAATGTCAAAGTACCAAAAGAAAACCGAATTGGAGAAGACGGCTTCGGATTTAAATTCGCCATGAAAACATTAGCGGGAGGAAGAATTGGCATTGCTTCTCAAGCGCTGGGAATTGCTTCCGGTGCGTACGAATTAGCCTTAGCCTATTCGAAACAAAGAAAAGCCTTTGGCAAAGAAATCAGTCAGCATCAGGCTATTGCATTTAAATTGGCCGATATGGCCACAGATATAGAGTTAGGCAGATTATTGTGTATGAAAGCAGCATGGCAAAAAGATCAGCATCTGAATTACGATAAATCAGGAGCCATGGCCAAATTATTTTGCGCTGAAATGGCCATGAAAACCACAGTTGAAGCCGTTCAAATTCATGGCGGATACGGTTATGTAAAAGAATATCATGTGGAAAGGCTGATGAGGGATGCCAAGATCACACAGATCTATGAAGGCACCTCTGAAATTCAAAAAATTGTCATTTCCAGATCTGTTTTAAATTCATAAAAAATTGGCCACCACCCGGGGCCTTTTTTATTGCTTTTTGAGAATTGATTAACAATCATTTTTATTTAGTTTTCCAGTTCGTTATCTTTGTTTAGCTATCAAATCAAATCATGGAATTTATTGATTATTACAAAGTTTTAGGGATTGCTAAAAATGCCGATGAAAAGGAGATAAAAAAGGCCTATCGGAAACTTGCCAGAAAATATCATCCTGATGTAAATCCGAATAACCAGGACGCAAAGCAAAAATTCCAACAGGTAAATGAAGCTAATGAGGTGTTGAGCGACCCTGAAAAGCGAAAAAAATACGATCAGTACGGTAAAGACTGGCAGCACGCAGAACAATTCGAACAAGCCAAAAAACAGCGACAATCAAGTGGTGGTCAAACATACAGAGACTTTGGTGGTCAGGCCTACTCTGAAGAGGATTTTTCTGATTTTTTTGAATCGATGTTTGGAGGAAGAAGGAGATCTCAAGGCAGTCAGGCAAAATACAGAGGGCAAGATTTTAATGCAGAACTGCGACTCGAGTTAGAAGATGTTTATGAATCTAACAAACGTACCCTAACGGTAAACGGGAAAAATATCCGCCTAACTATTCCTGCAGGAGTAGAGAATGGTCAAACCATCAAAATAAAGGGACATGGGGGGCCGGGTATGAATGGAGGTCCAAATGGTGACCTTTTTATCACCTTTCAAATTGAAAATCATTCAACATACAAAAGAGATGGAAATGACCTCTATAAAACAATTAATTTGCCATTATATACCGCAATTTTAGGTGGCGAATTAACTGTTGAAACGATGGGAGGAAAAGTAAAATTAAAAATAGCTCCCGAAACCAAGAACAACAGCAAAGTCAAGTTAAAAGGAAAGGGGTTTCCGGTGTACAAAAAAGAAAATCATTTTGGAGATTTATACCTCACTTATCAAATAGATATTCCGACAAACTTGACCGGTAAAGAAAAAGAACTTTTTGAAGAACTTTCTAAAATGCGGCCATGATGGAAAAAAAATCATTCATACCAGTAGAGCAATTGTGTGAGTTATATCATATAGAATTCTCCTTTATCCATAGTCTTAAAGACTACGGATTGATTGAAATGAAAGTTATTGATCGCACTGAGTTTATTCGCACCGATCACTTATCACGCATTGAAAAAATGATCAGGCTTCACCAGGATCTGGGTGTCAATTTTGAGGGAATCGATATCATCGATCAACTTTTAGAAAGATTGGAAGAAATGCAAAATGAAATAACGCATATCAAGAACAAACTTCGTTTTTACGAATGAGGTAAGGTAATTAAACAAAAAACCTGCGCGTCTATAAAAATTAAACAAATTTTTTCGAGAATTTGGTCAATCAAACAGGCTAAAACAGCTAGATTGAAGTGATTAAATTACAATTATTCAATTTTAAGCAGTAAATATTCTGCATTTTATAAAATCATTAAATAAATTTTATTTAGTCTGCATTTCTTCCTTGTTTTAACTGTTTTTGTTAAATTATTTCTATCAATATATATATTTTTGTCGAAATAACTTATTTTATGACTTATTTAAAACAAGGGCTTTATTCACCCGAATTTGAACATGATAATTGTGGAGCAGGATTTATCTGTAGCCTGAATGGAGAGAAAACCAACAAGATCATTCATGATGCACTCGAGATTCTTATTAAACTTGAGCATCGTGGTGCAGTAAGTGCCGATGGAAAAACGGGAGATGGGGCAGGAATTTTAATTGACATTCCTCACGAATTCTTTTTAAAAGAATGTTCTTTTGACTTACCTGAACCCGGAGATTATGCGGTGGGTATGCTCTTCTTACCAAATTCTGTCAATCAGAGTAAGTTTTGTATTGATATCCTGGAAAGTGAGATCAAAAGACAAGGTTTAACCATATTAGGTTGGCGAAGTGTTCCGGTTGATTCAACTCACTTGGGAGAAATTGCCAAAAGAACAGAACCCAGGGTTAAACAAATTTTTGTGGGCAAAGAGAATAGCGAACAACAAGACGTCGTTTTTATGGCCAAAGTTTATGCAGCCCGCAAGATCGCAGAAAACAAAATCTATCAGTCGAAATTAAAAGAAAGTAAGCTGTTTTATATTCCAAGTTTTTCTACTACCACACTTATTTATAAGGGCTTATTGATTCCGGAAGATATTCGGAATTATTACCTGGATCTTTCTAATCCTTCACTTGTTACTAAACTGGCGCTTGTACACCAAAGATTTTCAACCAATACTGCACCTTCCTGGGATCTTGCCCAACCATTTCGCTTTATGTGTCATAATGGGGAAATCAACACCTTGCGAGGAAATGTCAGCCGTATGAGAGCGAGACAGGAATTAATGGAGAATGAAGTGTTTGGTGAGTTTACCGAAGAACTTTTTCCTATTATTATTGAAGGAAAATCTGACTCTGCTTCCATGGATATGGTAGTTGAATTGTTATTGATGACCGGCAGGACTTTACCTGAGGTGATGATGATGCTTGTACCTGAAGCTTGGGAAAAGGATAAAATGATGTCTGATGATAAAAAGGCTTTTTACGAATACAATTCATGTATCATGGAACCATGGGATGGTCCCGCTTCTGTTCCTTTTACCGATGGAAAATTTATTGGGGCACTTTTAGACAGAAACGGACTTAGACCCTCTAGATATACCTTGACCAAAAGTGGTTATGTAATTATGTCATCCGAGATTGGTGTACTGGATATCAAACCCGAAGATGTTGTAAAGCATGGTCGTTTAGAGCCGGGCAAAATGTTTTTAGTAGATATGGTCGAGGGTCGAATTATAGAAGACCAAGAGATAAAATCTGCCATCTCTTCAAAATACCCTTATAGACAATGGATTAATGAAAACTTGTTGCCTCTTGCAAAAGTTCCTTACACCGGAAACCAATGTCCGATAGAACCGACGCCAATCAACAAAAGATTACAAATGTTTGGCTATACTCAGGAAGATTTAGACACCATCATTATGCCTATGGCTAAAAAAGGGTATGAAGCCATTGGTTCGATGGGAACTGATACGCCACTCGCAGTATTGTCTGGCAGACCTCAATTATTGTATAATTATTTTAAACAATTATTCGCTCAGGTCACAAATCCACCATTGGACGGAATTAGAGAAGAAATCATCACAGATATTAGTTTAGCTATAGGTCAGGACCGCAATATATTTAAAATTCTCCCTGAAAATTGCAAAAAACTAAAAATTCAAAATCCCGTTATCTCAAACGATGATCTAGACAAAATAAAAAATATCAATATACCAGGCTTTAAAGCAGAAGTAATCCCCATGTTATACGACATCAAAAGAGGATTAAATGCTTTGGAAAAAGCTTTGGAAATTATGATTAACACTGCAGCACAAGCCGTTGACAACGGTTGTAATATTATCATTCTTTCAGACAGAGGTGCAGACAAAGCCAACGGACCTATTCCGGCATTGTTAGCTTGTTCATATTTGCATCACACCTTAAACAAGTTAAAGAAAAGATCAAAATTTGGTATCGTAATAGAATCTGCTGAACCCAGAGAACCTCATCATTTTGCCACCCTTTTTGGTTATGGCGCAAGTGCCATAAATCCTTACATGGTAAATGAAATTATCTGCGAAAAGGTGAGAATGGGTGAATTGACGGGTATTGAATCTGAGAAAGCCGTAGAAAATTTTAATAAAGCTGTTGGAAAAGGTGTACTCAAGATCATGAATAAAATAGGCATTTCAACCCTACATTCATATCGCGCCTCTCAAATTTTTGAGATCCTGGGATTAAATGCCCATTTTGTTCAAAAATATTTCCCATATACTCCAACAAGAATTGAAGGAATTGGTCTTTACGAATTGGAAAGAGAAATTTCTAAACGTCATAAAAACGCCTATTTCGGACATCAAATTTCGGGAGAATTAGATATTGAAATTGGAGGGGACTATCGTTGGAGAAGAGATGGCGAAAAACACATGTTTAATCCGACCACCGTTTCGAAATTGCAGCAAGCTGTGCGAACAAATAGTTTTGACAGTTACCAGACCTATGCCAATTACATCAATGATCAAACCAAGCACTTGATAACTTTAAGGGGTATGTTCGAATTTCAAAATCTGGACCCTATTCCCTTAGATGAGGTTGAGCCTTGGACAGACATTGTAAAAAGATTCAAAACGGGAGCCATGTCTTATGGATCTATCTCCAAAGAGGCACATGAAAATTTGGCCATTGCCATGAATCGAATTGGCGGAAAAAGCAATTCCGGTGAAGGTGGCGAAGATCAAAATAGATTTATCAAAGACATTAACGGTGATAGTAGAAACAGTGCCATAAAACAGGTTGCCTCAGGCAGGTTTGGTGTAACGAGCAACTACCTGACCAATGCGAAAGAAATTCAGATTAAAATGGCACAAGGTGCCAAGCCAGGTGAAGGAGGTCAACTTCCCGGCGAGAAAGTATATCCTTGGATTGCCGAGGTAAGAAATTCAACTCCCTATGTTGGACTGATTTCTCCTCCACCGCACCATGATATTTATTCTATCGAAGACCTCTCCCAGCTTATCTTCGATCTAAAAAACGCCAATCGGGAAGCTAGAATCAATGTCAAATTAGTCTCTGAGGTAGGGGTAGGCACGATTGCTGCCGGGGTGGCTAAGGCGAAGGCAGATGTGATCTTAATTTCCGGTTTCGACGGGGGAACAGGAGCTTCTCCCCTCACCTCTTTAAAACATGCAGGTCTGCCATGGGAACTAGGCATTGCAGAAGCTCAACAGACCCTCGTGTTGAATAATTTGAGAAGTAGGGTGGTCTTAGAATGTGATGGACAATTGAAAACTGGTAGAGATGTGGCCATTGCTTGTTTGTTGGGGGCAGAAGAATTTGGCTTTGCCACCGCACCTTTAGTAGCTTCTGGCTGCATCATGATGAGAAAATGTCACCTAAATACTTGCCCTGTAGGTATTGCTACACAGGATCCTGAGCTTAGAAAGAACTTTAAAGGAACTCCTGAGCACGTAATCAATTTCATGTATTTTGTAGCAGAAGAATTGAGACACATTATGGCTCAGTTAGGCTTTAGAACAATTAAAGAAATGGTAGGGCAATCGCAAAAAATTAATGTGAATCAAGCCATAGAACATTTTAAAGCGGAAGGTTTAGATCTTTCAAAAATATTATATCAAAGCGAAGGATACGCACAAAAAACAAAATACAATACACAATCACAATCACATGACTTAGAGGACGCACTCGATTTTGAAATTATTAAGGATGCGCATCCGGCCATTTATAGAAAGGAAAAAATGGATTTATCCTATCCGATCTTCAACACTAATCGTTCGGTAGGTGCCATTGTGAGTAATGAGATTTCTAAAATATATGGCGCTTATGGCTTGCCACAGGACACCTTAAATTTAAATTTTAAAGGGTCTGCCGGGCAAAGTTTTGGCGCTTTCGCAACGAATGGTTTGACCATGACCATTGAAGGTAATACAAATGATTATCTCGGAAAGGGATTATCGGGAGCAAAAATCATTGTCAGAAAACCCGAAACTGCTGATTTCAAAGCAGAAGAGAATATCATTGTAGGAAATGTTTGTTTTTACGGTGGGGTTAAAGGCGAAGCCTATATTAATGGAATAGCGGGAGAGCGTTTTTGTGTAAGGAACTCTGGAATTACAGCCGTTGTGGAAGGACTTGGCGACCACGGATGTGAATATATGACCGGTGGTAAAGTGGTGGTTCTCGGGAAAACCGGAAGAAATTTTGCGGCCGGAATGAGTGGTGGAGTGGCCTATGTTTATGATCCTGAAAGTAAATTCCGCAATGGACTTTGCAATATGGAAATGGTAGAATTTGAAGAGGTAGACCTTAAGGAAGAGCAGGAGCTTCAAAATTTAATAAGAAAACATTACGATTATACCAGTTCGGAAAAAGCTCACAAAATTTTGAGTGATTGGGATGAGCATTTAAGACATATGATAAAAGTGATGCCCACAGAATACAAAAAAGCTTTGGCGAGAATAGAGCAGGAAAAATTGGAAAACAAACAATTAACAACAGCGTAGTATATGGGAAAAGTAACCGGATTTATGGAGTATCCTCGAACTGACGAAAAGAATATCGAGGTAAAAAAGCGCTTAAAAAATTTTAAGGAATTTACAATTTCTCTTTCGCAAGAGGAATTGCAAAAACAGGGTTCACGGTGCATGGATTGTGGAATTCCCTTTTGTCATAGCGGCTGTCCTCTCGGGAATTTGATTCCTGATTTCAACGAAATGGTATACAAAGGTGAATGGAAAAAGGCTTTAACCCTATTGCATTCTACCAATAATTTTCCGGAATTTACAGGTAGACTTTGTCCCGCTCCATGCGAAAAATCCTGTGTTTTAGGTATCATTACTAATCCTGTTTCGATTGAAAATATTGAGAAGAATATAGTTGAAAGAGGTTTTAAGGAAGGCTGGATCGTAGCTGAACCACCGCCAAATAGAACGGAAAAAAGAGTAGCCGTTGTCGGTTCAGGTCCAGCAGGATTAACGGTAGCACAACAACTCAATCGCGCCGGACATTGGGTAACTGTTTTGGAAAGAGATGATGAAGTTGGGGGATTATTGCGTTATGGTATTCCTAATTTCAAACTGGAAAAGGAAATTATAGACAGAAGAGTAAAACTTCTCCAAGAGGAGGGTATTGAATTTATTTGCAACGCCCATGTTGGTGTAAATTATCCTACTGAAAAACTCAATGATTTTGATGCCGTAGTGCTTTGTGGAGGCGCCACGCAGCCCAGAACCTTACCGATCATAAAGGAAGGAACTAAAGGTATCGTGCAAGCGATGGATTTTTTAACACAGCAAACCAAAGTATTATTTGACAAACCGCTTGTCCTTGATCAAATATTGGCTACAGGAAAACACGTGATCGTCATAGGTGGTGGAGATACAGGATCAGATTGTATTGGAACCTCAAACAGACAAGGTGCTCTTTCTGTTACTAATTTTGAGATCATGCCCAAACCTCCCATCGGAAGAAGTGAATCTACCCCATGGCCTTTTTGGCCACTTCAATTGAAAACATCAAGTTCTCATGAAGAAGGTTGTGATAGAAATTGGTTGATCAACACAAAAGAATTTATCACCAACGAAAAAAATGAGTTAATCGGTGTTAAAACGGTCGAAGTTGAATGGCAGATAAAACCAGGAAAGCGCCCTGAGTTGATAGAAATTGAGGGGTCTGAGAAAATTTGGCCTTGTGATCTGGTTTTGTTGGCTTTGGGTTTTACCGGGCCTGAAAAAACATTAAGTGAGCAGTTAGGAATAAAATTAGATGAAAGAACTAATTTTAAAACCAAAAATTACCAAACAAATATTCCTCACATATTTGCTGCCGGTGACATGCGCAGAGGGCAATCATTAATTGTTTGGGCGATTAACGAAGGCAGAGAAGCTGCCAAAGAAGTAGACCTTTATTTAATGCACGAAAGTCAGTTAATGACCAAAGGCCTTGGTGACCTACCTAGTATTTGACCCTAAACTTTAAAAAAAGGGAGGCCATGGCCTCCCTTTTTTATTTCACATCTTCCAAATCTTTAATTTCAAAATTCTGCAATTCTCTCTTATTTTTTAGCTCCTCCAATTTGATTGCAAGTTCTAAGTTTTCTAAAGTTTTTATCATTTATAACCTTTTTTACGGTGCAAAAATAGAAACGCTACCCCAGAAACCGGGCGACACCGATTGTCAATCTAACAAATACTAATTGTTCAGCTCTATTAACGTTATTTCAGGTCGCATACCAAGTCGTCCAGGAAAACCCAGCCAACCTAATCCGCGATTGACATATAAATACTGGGCTCCAATTTTATGCAAACCTGCCCACTGTTTATATTTGTATTTGATCGGGCTCCACTTTTTATTTTTTATATTGATCCCGGCCTGCATGCCATGAGTATGTCCGGAGAGCGTGAGTGCTATGTCGGTATAACCAACAACTTCCTCTTCCCAATGTGTTGGATCATGAGACAACAATATTTTAAAAGATATGTCTTCTGTCCCCTTGATTGCCTCATCTAATTTACCATATTGTTTAAAGGGTGGGTTTCCCCAATTTTCTACACCTATAATCGCCAATTTATCATTTTCCTTAGAGAAAATTACAGATTCATTGAGTAAAAGTTTAAAATCGATTTTTTTAAAAAAATACTTTATCGAAGTGAAATTTTGTGCTTTGGTCTTATTGTTTTTCCATTTGCTGTAATCCCCATAGTCGTGATTCCCCAAAACAGCATATTTTCCATATTTCGCCTGAAGAGGTTTAAAAACTTTATCCCATCCTTTTAATTCCCAAGCATAATTATTGACCATATCTCCTGTAAAAAATATAAAATCAGGTTTTAAATGGTTGATCATTTCAATGGCCTTATCCAACACATGGTAACGATAATTGAAACTTCCTAAATGTATATCGGAGATTTGAACAATTTTTATCCCTTTCAAACTTTCCGGTAATCGATCACATTTTACCTTGGTTTTATGAACTTTAAATTGATGTACGGCATGGAAAACGGCATATAGGATCACAAAAAAAGGTAAAAACCCCGAAAATAACCCAATGATGGGAATTACAACCAAAGATTCCTTTTCTGAAAACGCATAGTTTGAAAAAAATAAGATGGAAATGACGAGTACAAAAAAAATCTTTGGAATAAATGAAGAAACCGTTAAGCCGTAAAGGGAGGTAATCAGCAAATTTTTTCTAATTGGATGAATTCTATCCAATCGAATTTTTAAAACAATGATGGATGTAATTAACCCCAGTGTAAAAAACCAAAACAAAATATGGATAACTGTTATTAGCGTATTATTGCTGATCAAATTTGTAATCGATTTTAACCAGTAAAAAGCGAGTATATCTATCAGCAAAATTGCTGCACATAATAACAAAATATGTTTAAACGAGTAGGACCGCATAAGATCATTTAAATTTCAGTTTGCTCCCATCTTCGTTTATCAGAGATAGCAAAATAAACTCCCTTTACATCCTTCACCCAGTATTTGTACATCAGTATTAAAATGATTTCCTCGAGGGTTTCGACTATCCCCAAGATTATAACTACATAGAAAAGCCAATTAACAGGCCCAAAAAACAGCAGCCATAAAATGAAGATCGCCTGAAGAATTGCTGATAATTTAGCCAGATAGGTATGAAAGGCTGTCGTTTTTCCATACTTAACCAATGCGATGATCATTTGCAAGATATAAAGTCCCATGGGGATAGCAATGAGTTTAATATTTTCAAGAATAAAATCCTTTTCAAAAAACCAAAGCCCCATTAATCCTGCTACTAAAGTCAATTGGTCTCCTAATGAATCTAACTGTGCACCCCTGCTGCTGGTCATCTTAAATTTTCTAGCCAAATAGCCATCTATCGCATCGGTGCTATAACTAATCAGCAGCATCCAAGTAAAAACAAGACGCCAGTCCAAAAAAATAAAAAGTATCAGGAATGGAAAAGAAAATATTCGGTAAAAAGATAACCAATCAGCAATATTGAATTTTTGAAAACCCTTTAATCGATCTAAGATCATGGAAAAAGCTAATTTTATGGTTCGCTTAAAGTAAAGTTACTGACTTCTTACCAAAAACTGAGCGTTCGTTATGGAATTTATTCTCATAGCAAAAGAAATTCTACGCCTTTTTCTCCCTTAATTTCTCAAAAATATTTTTTGCACTTTGTAAAGCGCCTTCCATATATCCCGGATATTGTGTTGCCGTCTCAGTACCAGCTATGTAGAGTCGATTGTCAAAAAATGGAGCCTGATAGATAGGGTGCCCGTTGTTTTGATGTGGATAGATAGAACCTTCATATGGCATATAGGTTAATCTTTCATTTTGCCAAATCATTTCATCATAAGAACGGTAATTGAAAACCTGATTCCCGAAATATTTTTGTAACTGATTGAGCACCATTTCCAATCGCTGGTCTTTTGTCATAGAAAAATAAGCACTACTCAAAAATCCTTTTAAAGCAAAAAACTGATCTTCAACATCATTATGCTCATACATTTCGGTAATAGGTCCCACATTGCTAAAAATTGTGCCGCTAAGCCTGCCCTTTCTCCAAAATGGTTCCTCAAATCTCAGCCCTATCTTGATGGATTCACCCATCCATGTATGTGTATTTTTGGCTATCTCAACTAATTCAGCCGGTAATTGCGGATCAAATTTAATACTCTTGATCAATAAATTAGGCGGTAAAGTTGAGACCACTGTTTCTGCACGATAAGTTGTATCTTCGGTAAAAAGATGAAGTGCATCATCACGGTATTTTATCAGGTTAACCCTTTCGTTTAGTCTGATTTCTCCCTCGTCCATTTTTTTTGTCAGGGCCTTAATCAGTTCAAAAGATCCTCCTTGAATTCTAAAACTCGGACTATCATTTTGGGGTAACTGAACCAACTGATGCGGACTACTGGATATCGGTTCATAAATGGCTGTACTTCCTAAATATTGTTCAGAATAATTTATATCCAGTTCTTTTATGACTTGTTTTAATTGGCGATGATTATCACCAAACCAGGTTGCCCCCATCTCGATTGAAGCCGAATCTCGCTGATAATCAGTTAAAATTCTTCCACCAATACGACTTCTTCCTTCTAAAATTTGGAAATCTATCTTTTCTCTTTTTAACATGTATGCCAAATAAAGACCTGTTAATCCGGCACCGAGAATGAATATTTTTTTATTTGGCATAACAACTTTGTCCCTATATATCAATTCCTATGATTAATTTCCGATCTCCTCATAGGCATCCTGTCAATGACCTCCTTCAAGGTTTCAATAGAAATGGGCTCATTTTGACTGATTTTTACTCCTCCGTCCAAACCAATTAATATAACTTTAAATGGCACTTCTCTTTGGCTGTATTTTAAAAAAACTTCATTTCCCTTTATCCATGGGATCATTTCATTTAATCCCACCGCATATTCATCAGGCAAAATGGCTAATACAACTAAGTCTCTTTCTTCTAAGTCATTTCTGTTAGATCTCAACAGATTCATTTGCTCTTCAAAAGAAATAGAATTAGAGTTCTGGCTAATTACGAGAAGAACTCTGTTCTTCCACCGGTATTCATTTAAATTTTGAGACATCACAATCTCACCAATTAATAATAACAGGAAAGTTAAACCGAGTTTTTTCAAAATTGTCCGATAAATTTCGAAGCTTATTTATAAGATTCTATCCACTTATTGATCTTAAGCTCAAACAAAGAAATAGGAATACAACCCGATTCTAATACTTCGCTATGAAATTTTCTGACATCAAAATTACTCCCTAATTCCTTTTCAGCCTTCTCTCTAAGTTCTCGAATTTTAATTTGACCTATTTTATAGGAAAGAGCCTGTCCCGGCATGGCCATATATCTTTCTATCTCTGAAACTATACTCGCCTCTGACTCTGCTTCATTGTCAAGAGAATATTGAATAGCTTGTTCACGGGTCCAGCCTTTGGAATGAAGTCCGGTGTCGACAACCAAACGAATTGCCCTGTGCATTTCGCCCCCAAGCATTCCAAAGTATTGATACGGATCTTGAAATAATCCCAATTCTTTTCCCAAAGATTCTGAATACAATGCCCAACCCTCGCCAAAGCTACTATACCAAAGGACTTTTCTAAAATCCGGTAAAGCCTGATTTTCTTGTTGTAAAGAAATTTGATAATGATGTCCCGGAATCGCCTCATGTAAGAAAAGATCTTCATCCGCATAAATATTATATTCGCTCGCATTTGGAATTGGTACATAAAAAATGCCCGGTCTGGAACCGTCTAATGGTGCCTGATTATACTCTGCACTTGCTGAATTTTCTCTAAATGCCTCGGTTCTTCTCACTTCAAAACCAGTTTTTGGTTTTGTCTCAAAAAGTTTATTCAACTGAGGTTCCATTTTTACATGGATCGCGTTAAAATTATCAATTACCTGCTGAGGATCTGTAAAAGGCATTAGTTCCTTTTTGTTTCTCACATAATTAAAAAAAGATTTTAAATCACCCTCGTATCCTACTTCCTTCATCACTTTTTCCATTTCAGAAGAAATTCTGGCAACTTCTTTTAATCCCAATTCATGGATATCTTTAGCAGACATATTTGTAGTTGTGAAATAGGTTATCAAGGTTTGATAAATCTGATCTCCATCCTTTAAATCACCAAATCCACTTGTTTCTCTTGCTGCAGGTAAGTATGTCTTCGTTAAAAACTCAAGCATTTGTTTGTGAGCCGGTACTATTTTTTCTCGGACCATTGTAGTATATTCATCCTTTAACCTCGTTTTTTCCACTTCCGTAAAAGTTTCAGGAAAAATTTTGATCGGACTATAGTATAAATGGTTTTCTACATCGTCTTTGGCCATAGACTCCATTTGCGGTATCACTTTTTTAACCAAAGATTTTGGCAATACATAACCTTTCGCTATTCCTTCCTCCATTTTCACCTGTGCCGAATTAAACCAATTTAGAAATTCGTCAACTCTTTTAAGCCAGTTTTCGTAATCTTTTACCGATTGAAAAGGCTGAGCACTCGAACCACTTGCAAACTGACCCATAACAAGATTCACTGACCACATTTGATCAATCGGTGTATAGTCCGGAAGGTTTAGCCTTTTTGCATTTTGTGTACATTCCCATTCAATAATTCTTTTACTCAATAGATCATTTTCATCGAGATCCTCATCTGCAAAGTGTGATACTTTTTCAAGATTTGCGCTATAGAAAAGCTTCATTTGCTCTTTGACACTATCTTCTAAAACATTCATGAAGCGGTCATTATACCTCGAATCCCCAGATCTTGTGGCTGATATTGGATCCATTCTTAAAACGCCCTGATGATATTCTTCAAATATTTTTGCCAAGGCCTCATTTGATGAAAGTAATTTATCACTCCTGTTTTCCTTAGTCTGCTCCACTTTTTCTTTGCATGAGCTAAAAGAAATAAAGATTGATAACAAGACGATTAGTTTTCTCATGGTATTTTTTATGATTTACATTAACAATTTAAAGATTGTATTTTTATAGTTCTCCTTTTTTAGATTCCTTTACTGCATAATCACAAGCCCTTGCAGTGAGAGCCATATAGGTCAATGATGGATTCTGTGTTGATGTTGAAGTCATACAGGCACCATCAGTTACAAAAACGTTTTTACATGCGTGTAATTGATTCCATTTATTCAAAAGTGAGGTCTTAGGGTCATTTCCCATGCGCACTCCACCCATTTCATGAATATCCAATCCGGGAGCCTGTTGGGAATCATCTTTCACAATATTCTTAAAACCGGCTGCTTCGAACATTTCAGTAAATTGTTCAAAGAAATCAACAATCATTTTTTCATCATTCTCATCATAACTCACATCGATATTTAATTGCGGTATATCCCATGCATCTTTGGCCGAAGAACTCAGTGAAACTTTGTTGGTTTCTTTCGGTATTGTTTCTCCCATCATCCCCGCACCTACAAACCAAGGCCCATATTGTGGATTTAAAAGGGATGTTTTTAGAGATTCGCCCATTCCACTATAGTCAGTTTTTATTCCCCTCCTTGCATAAAATGATGAGGCATAACCCCTTAAAAAATCTGTTTCTTGTTTAAAAACATTTCTAAATCTTGGAAGGTAAGCAGCTGTAGGTCTTCTCCCTGTTGTTGTTTTATCGGCTAAGCCATCAAATTGGGCAGAAATATTAGCTCTGTAGATATGAAATGCAACATACTTACCTAAAAGTCCGTTATCATTACCTAATCCATCAGGAAATCTCGATGATTTGGAATTTAGCAGGATCAAATTGGTATTTAAAGAGCCCGCATTGACAAAAATGACCGGTGCCAAATATTCTTTGGATACCTTCGTTTCTCCATCTATTACCAGTACTCCTTTGGCTTTTCCCAATTTTTCATCATAAATAATAGAATGAACAACAGCGTTGTTGATCATCGTCAAATTACCTGTCCGCATTGCCCAGGGAATAGTACTGGAGTTACTGCTGAAATACCCTCCAAAAGGACAGCCTCTCTGACATAAGTTTCTGTACTGACATTGTGCCCTGCCTTGTTGAGAGATCAAATCTGTACTTTGGGTAACATGGGCACATCTACCTGAAATGACAGGCCTTGATTGTCCATATTTTTTGATCATTTCTGTTTTAAAATAATCTTCCAAACAGTTTAATCCCATACTGGGCAAGACCTCACTATCGGGTAGTTGGGGAAGGTTATCTCTATCACCCGAAATACCCACAAATTTCTCTACATAACTATACCATGGAGCTAAATCATTATACCTAATAGGCCAGTCAACAGCAAACCCATCTCTGACCGGGCCTTCGAAGTCAAGATCGCTCCATCTTTGTGTTTGTCTCGCCCAAAGCAAAGATCTTCCCCCGGTCTGGTATCCCCTTATCCAATCAAAAGGTTTTTCCTGTACATAAGGATGCTCCTTGTCTTTGACAAAGAAATGTGCCGCATCCTCTCTAAAGGCATAGCATTTACTCACAACCGGGTTTTCATTGATAACCTGATGGGGCATTTGACCTCGGTGTTCAAATTCCCAAGGCATTTTATTTGTGGTAGGATAATCGAGATTGTGTTTTACATCCCTTCCTCTTTCTATGACCAAAGTTTTGAGTCCCTTATCACAAAATTCTTTCGCTGCCCAACCCCCACTCATTCCTGAACCAATCACAATGGCATCAAAAGTTCTATCTTCTTTTTTATCGTTATTAAGCATTGATGTTTATTTTTTGTGATGGATCGATCGTAGCGCAATTTTCATAACTGCCCGGAATTAGTTTGTAGGGCATTTCTTGGGTCATCACGAGTTCTGATTGCATGTAACCCAAAATGGCGTATTGTTTGGTCTTATTTATAAAAAAAGCGGAATCAACCGAGCTTTCGTTTTCAAGCAACTCCTTGATTATTTTATTCTGATCGTTTTGTGAAAGTTTTTCAAAAGATGCATTATGGTTTTCCTTAGATTTTATTTCAAGGTCTGACATACCTTTTACAAAAGATTTATTTTCTTCCGCAGAAAGACAATCATTGGCCATGACAATCACAAATTCTGATAATTTCAATTCGCTCGATTCCGAAATATCGGCAGTTGGAATCATGTATTCCACTACAATTCCTAAAAATTCCTTTAATGACTCAGTGAACCCCATATCACCAATGGCCACATCTACTTGTTCTTTCGTAAAAGTACAAGATGGGAGAAGTACCATTCCTCCGGTAAATAAGCCCAACTTTTTTATAACCGATCTTCTGTGCATTTTTTACAATAATTTACATCTCAAATCTCTCACAAAATAATAAATGAAAAGATTTTATAAAAATAACCAATAATTCAGGAAAAGGCGATTTGGAATTTCGTTTCTTTACTCTAATACTTTTGTCATCTCTCTAAGAAGTATGGCTTCCATTAAATCATATCCTTTTGCATTAGGATGGACGCCATCTTCGCCAAATTCCTTTCTTAAACCCTTTTGATCATCCACCATTTCACTGTAATAATTGACATAAATGAGGTTAGATTTATCGGCGTAATCACTTATTTTTTTATTCAGTTCAATTACTTTATCTGCAGGTTTGATGGAAGGCCTCCATTGGAATCGATTGGCGGGAAGGACAGAACACAGCACTACTTTGATTTGATTAGCTCGGGCTAACTCGGTCATAGAAATGATGTTTTTGAGAATCTCATCTAGTGTAATTGGACCGGTATTTTCGGCAATATCATTGATACCGGCTAAAATAACAACCAACTCAGGATGTAAGTCGATTACGTCCTGTCTGAATCTCAGCAACATTTGCGGGGTTGTTTGTCCGCTGATACCTCTATTAACAAAGTGATTCAATTCAAAAAAAGCAGGATGAATATTTTCCCAGGCTTCTGTAATTGAATTCCCCATAAAAACAACACGGTTATTTTTATTTTTAATTTTCATATTCTCTTGTTTGAATTTGTTCAAATTCGCCCAATCTTGAGAAAATCCATCATAAATTCCCAAAATCAAAATAACAAAGATTATTACTTTTTTTCCCAAATTATTTCTTTTAATAATAGATTGTCAATTTTTCTAACTTTTTACTTTTTTTATAAACGTCCTTTAACCACTCATCCTCTTTATGTAAGTCTTTATAAACGATTAAAATGGTTTGATCAAAATCAGTATTATTTTTAAAATTAGCCACTTCTTCAGGGTTGTGCATATTAATTAAAGACCTTTTCCAAAAATCATTTGTTTCAAATTGAACTTCTCTTTGTAAATTCTTATTTCCGCTATCCAAAGAAACAACAGATTTATTTAATTCAAAAGCCACGGAAGGATGTAGTTCATTATACACAATAATTTTTCTTTCATTTAAATTGTTTCCTTTAATAAATTCAGCAATGGGCTGAGCACTTTTGAATAATTCCTGATTGTTTATCAAAACAGCATCGCCAGCCAAAATTAAAATCAAGGCAAACATATAGGTAGAGCCTACCATTTTTTCCCTCAACTTTCCTTTAAAAACATATAAAATCAAAAGGTTCAAGATCAGCATTACAATACCATAAATAAAAAATGAGGTGGGTATATGCCACTTCAAATTTATATGAGGTGCAATCATAAACGATAAAGAAAACAGTAAAATAAAGGCAAAAATAAATCGATAGGCGGGTAATAATTTATTTTCATCTGTCATAATTAATAACCTACTCGTTAGAATAGCCATTAAACTAAAAATAGGCAGGATATATAGGATTCTTTTAGAGCTAGAAATAGAAAAAAATAGTAAGGTGACAACAATTGTAATAAGGAACACAAAATATATACTTCCAGATCTGAAATTTTTAAAGTTCTTTTTGATCATAAAAGGAAGAATAACCAACCACGGAAGACCTAATAGAGGTGTTAAAACAATAAAGTACCAAAAGGGTTCGGATCTGTCGAAAGCATTTTCAGAAAATCTGTCGACGGTATGTCTTCCTAAAAAATAATTCAAGAAGTGACCATCCTTATTCATTAAATAAACAAACCATGATCCGGAAAGTATTAGGAAAATAAGCCAGGCAAGTAAATGGTGTAAAGACCGATTTAGATTGAGATTTGAATTTTGATTCCGATTATAAACAAGGATAAAAGTGAAAGGTACAATTAAAACAACCGGTCCTTTAGTTAAAAAGCCCAGTGCCAGAGCTATGGTAAAAAAATAAAAAAAAAGTATCTTCTGATCCTTTCTATATCGCATCCAAAAATATAGGCTTGATAAAATAAAGGTATTCAGGTACGCGTCTGTTGTTAAATTTCTTGTAGAAATAAGTACTAAGGGTAAACTGAAGTAGATCAGTGCGGCAAATAATGCACCCTTTTTATCATCAAAAAAAAGTTTGTATAATTCGAATACCAAAAGCATTTGTATCAACAGGGCTATTTGTAGAAAAAACCTTGCACCGAATGCGTTTAAGCCAAATAATTTATAACCCAGTATTGTGATATCATACGTTAAAGGTGGTTTATGATAATGATGAATCCCCATTAGAATAGGGTTGAGGTAATCATCAGCTTGCATCATCTCTCTCGCAATCTCTGCGTATCTGGCATCACTGGATTCCAGAACTCCAAAATCCCCAAGATGGACAAAAAGAAAAAATGCACAGACCAGAAGAAAGATATAATAACGGTACGGGCTCCTCATACAATATAGGAAATCAAGTTTTGAACCAGGAATAATTTTAAAATCTTAATGAATGAGAACAGTAGTTTACCATTCTTATTGAATTTGGTTAAAATTAGGGAATCCATTGCTTAAATAAGTTCTCTTATGCATTAAATTTTAAAGACTATCAAATTATACTTTTCTGATGAACTCAACTTTGATAAAAACAAAAACCCCGATTCGATATGAATCGGGGTTTTCAAAGAAAGGCAACG
>CAZWAN010000053.1:0-19444 GCA_964631875.1 uncultured Flavobacteriaceae bacterium | reverse complement strand
AAAGTAGTCCCAAAAACTTTGTCCTGCACCCATGTTTTGATAACCGATGTTCCACATACCAAAAATAATGGTTGGAATCATGGCGATCACCACCGTGATCATGACACGCTTGAGGTCGACCCCATCGCGAATATGCGCTCCCTTTTTCGTCGTATGATTGGGCACATACAGAAAAGTATCTATACCGCTAAAAGCCGGTCCATATTTTTCATACTTACCTCCTTTTTCAAAAAGAGGCTTGATTTTGTCTAATTTACTTCTTAAAAAATCCATTAACCTACTTCTTTAACCATTATATCTAAACCCTTTCTGATCAAATCCTGCGCTTCGATCTTTGAAGAACTCACAAAATCGATCAAGGCAAAATCTTCGGGAGCTACTTCGTAAATTCCAAGATTCTCCATTCTTTCAATGTCTCCTGACATAACCGCTTTAAGCAATTGCATAGGGTAAATATCCAGAGGAAAAACTTTCTCCATTTCGCCTGTTAGAACAAATGCGCGCTCTTCTCCGTTCATATTTGTATCCAGATCGTATTCTTTATTTCCGTTTAACCAAGATAAAAAAGTACGAGACATACTAAATTTATTTCCTCCGGTAAAAGGGACCCATCCAAAAAAGGTGTAATGATCTCCTTCAGGAATGACAGAAATCGTATCATCATAAAAACCCAGATAAGCGTTTTTCGAGGCAGCTACTCCAGTGAGTGGGTTTCCGCTGATTATTCTAGCCTTTTGATCGCTCAATTTTCCTTTTAAGAGAGATTCTAATTGAACAGATCGGATCGTTGCATAATATTGCGGTTCCAATACCTGAGAACCTGCTAAAGCCACAACTATGCTGGGATCGTATTTTCCGTGTAAAAACAAACTACCTATGGCCGCTACATCCTGAGGTCTCACGGTCCATACTCTCTCTCCCGCATTAATCGGATCGATCCTGCCAATTTGTGTTCCAACATTTCCCGCCGGATGAATGGGGTTTATTTTATGAATTTCTGCTCCTTTTATTTGGCTTAAAAATGAATTCTCCGAAGCGCTTACCGTTAAATGAACTTTTCCTTCCGTAAGTTTGGCAAGTGCATTGATACCCTCTTGAAATTCAGTTTCCTTCCCTTTTAAGACGAAATCAACATCTGCAGCCAAAGGAGCCGTTGAAAGGGCACTTACAAAAATCGATTTTGGTTTCTCGTCCGGATTTGCAATGATATCATAGGGGCGTTGGTTGATAAATGGCCAGCAACCGCTCTCCAATATCCATTGCTTTACCTCCTCGGAAGTTAAGGCCTCAACTTTCTTTACCTTGAATGCCCTAAATTGATCTTGGGCATCTGCCGAGATAATGATTGATAAAATAACGCGTTTAGCTCCTCTCACAATCTCCTTGATCTCGCCACTTACCGGAGAGCTGAATTTCACCTCTTCTTTTTGCTTACTGTAAAAAAGCGTATCACCAACATTTACTTTATCGCCAACCTTGACAAGCAGTTTTGGGATGATACCGTGAAAATTTGTGGGTGTAATCGCAAATGTTTTGGAACGAGGAGCAGAAGATAATTTTAGCCGGGCTTTTCCCTTAAGCTTGATATCTAAGCCTTTTTTGATACGAATGTCTGTAGACATAATTTGCTTTAATTAATTAGATTTTGACTAACAAATCCGGGTATTAACAAACCCTGAACCACAAGTCATGTAATCACTTATGTTTAGCGGTGCAAATTTAATAATTATAATTCATTAGGACGAATATATTTTTCGTAATTTATTTGAATTATATTTGAAAAATAGCCTGAAAATCAAATATAGCTTTGCAAATATTGTGCTTAGTATACATTAATCAACGCATTTTCTATGTACTTCCATTTTAAAATATCCTTTTCGAAGCTTTGTCTCAGCCTATTTTGCTGCAGTTTCCTTTTTTTAAAGGGGTTCGGGCAACAAATCACAGAAATTAAAGAACCGAGCCATATTAAAACCATTATTTTTGAAGCAAACAAAGAAAATAGTTATGTTCCCATCATCGAATTGGGTCAAAAATTATCCTTTTCATTTGATGATTTGGAAGGCGATCAAAAAATCTATTATTACAGAATAGATCACTGCGAATACAATTGGCAAAAATCCGGCTTGTTATCTACAGAATTTATTGCAGGTTATCAGGAAGACCGCATAAGAGAATTCGAGAACTCATTCAATACACTTCAACCTTATACGCATTATACCTTGCAGATTCCAAATCGCGATATGCAAATAAAAATTAGCGGGAATTATTTATTGTCGGTATTGGATCAAAATAGAAAAACCATTTTTACCCGCAGGTTTATTGTTTATCAACCCCTTGTAGATGTGGGCGTTTCCGTACACAGAAGCAGAAATGTAGAGTTTATAAACCAAAAACAAGATGTAGAGTTTGTCATCAATTTGGGAAATCTCCAGGTGAGAAATCCCTACCAGGATATACAAGTGATGGTCTTAAAAAATTGGGATTGGAATTCGTCCATCTACAATATTCCTCCAAAGTACGTCAACAACAATCAGCTCCTGTATAATTATGTAAGCGAAATTTCCTTTTGGGGAGACAATGAATACCTCTATTTTGACACCAAAGAAATTCGAAATGCAACCAACAACATCAGGCAAACCAGAATGTTAGACATTTTTAACACCTACTTGTACATAGACCGGGAAAGAAGAAATATGCCCTATACCGTCTATCCTGATATAAACGGCAACTTTGTGGTCCGTAATTTGGATGGTAATCAATCTTTATTGGAAACTGACTATAGTTTAGTCCATTTCAAATTAGAAACTTCTGCTGATCTGAACGGGAAAGAAATTTATGTCTTTGGAAATTATAATAATTGGCAAATAAGCGATCAGAACAAAATGATCTACAACAACCAAACAAATCTCTTTGAGCTCAGCCTTCCCTTTAAACAAGGATTTTACAATTACCTTTATGTAGTGGCTGATGAAAGTGGTAAAGTTGACAGAAAAGCGATTGAAGGATCCTATTACCAAACAGAAAATGAATATGAGGTAGTGGTATATTTTAAACAGTTTGGCGACAGATATACAAAAGTGATTGGAATCGGGACCGGAAATTCAGAAATTTTGAGAAACTAAAAATATCTAATACATTTGATCATGCAACGTTTTTTTTTAACTTTTGTCATGCTGCTTTTTGGCATCCATGCGGTGGCGACGGCTCAAATTAGAAATGCTCCACTCACCAGAAATGACCTGGAATCTGCGGCCCAAAATTATCAAAAATACTGTGCCCTTTGCCATGGAAAAGATAGGCAGGGCAATGCGGCCGATTACGCACCTTCCTTGCGGTCTAACTCATTGATGTCTACCATGACGCTTAATTTTCTCGCCAGTTCGATCGCATTTGGACGAATAAATACACCCATGGCAGCTTATGTAAAAGATTACGGAGGTCCTTTACTGATGAAGGAAATATTTACATTGGCAAGCTGGCTTAAATACGAATCAGGCGCAGAAACAATTGACCTTGGAGATGCTGCGATTACAGGCGACTTATGGAATGGTGCTTATCTTTATGCTCAAGAATGCATCAAATGCCATGGTAAAAAGGGGGAAGGTGTTACGGCTCCCGCACTTGCCAATGCTTCTTTTTTGGCCTTTGCAACCGATGAATATATCAAATATGCCATTGTGAACGGACGAGACGACACTAAAATGATTGGTTTTAAAGAAATTTTGACAGAAAAAGAAACAAATGACATCACAGCTTACATCAGAAGTTTGGCATCCGGATGGAGTAAAGAACCCAAAAAACTGGTACCCTACCCCAGCCCCGAAAACTATGTGTTGAATCCCAATGGAAAAGACCCTTCTTTTCGCTTAATAGATGATCGATATGTCCCTATGAAAGAAGTAATGGATGCCATTCGGAACAAGAATAAAATGATCATTTTAGACACCAGAACCAGTTCAGAATGGCACAATGCCCATATACCCGGATCAGTTCCTATTCCGTATTACATAGAAGAAAAGAATGTAGATAAAGGATTAACCGACAAGAACACCTGGATCATCGCCTATTGCGCTTGTCCGCATGCCGCCTCTGATACGGTGATCAATATGTTGCGCAAAAAAGGGTTCAAAAACACTGCCGTGATCAATGAAGGATTTTTTGGTTGGATCAATGAGGGTTATCCGATCAATGCAGGTGAAGTACACGATTATGAAAACTAAAAATCTTTTTTCTTGAGTTTGCCATTCATCCTTAATACAGGAAGAGCTACCCAAAATACCAGAGAAATTAATGACAGAAAAACCCCTGTATTTGTGCCGAAGAATTTCTTAAAAACAGCACCTGTATACCCTAAAAGTGCAGAAATATCCAATTTCAATAAAACTAAAATCCTGGAAAGATCTATGGGATTGAACAAAGTTGCACCCAAAGAAAATTTATCTAAAGGATATTCTTCAAATACGACCAAAAAAGTGAGAAACAATCCATCATAGATTACAGCGAGAAAAAGCCAAAGTAAAATGGCATAACCAAATCCCTTGATCTTATTTTCGTTAGATAAGGCAATATTAAATGCCAAAGCCACAAAAATAAAATTGAGAAAAGTTCCTATGAGCAAAAGCAGTGAAAAATCAAAAATTGCTGTCGACCTAAACAACCCGTAAAGCACAAACGGGATGCCCAAACCCAAAACCAAACTAAGTGTTAGAGATAGGGCGATACCCAAATATTGTCCCAAAAATATTTTTTTTCTATTGATGGGTTGAGCCAATAGTAACTCTGTAAATTCTTTGCTGTTGTAATAATACATCACGCCAAAAACTGTACCGATTAAAGGCGTTAACACAATGATGATATTGAGTAAGGTGATGATTGCTTTGTCCAAATCATTGTTCAAAAACAGAAGCACAAACCCTAAAATCAGGTAAAAGATAAAATACACATAGCTCCATCTGCTTCTCATCAAATCGTAAAAACTGTATTTCAATATTTTAAACATCCTATCCTGTAATTATATTTGCAATGGCATGTTCTAAATCGGTCTGATTTGTTTTTTCTTTGAGCTCTTTAACAGTGCCTTGAAAATAGATACTTCCATCTAACAAAAAAACTATTTCATCCGCAATTTCCTCAACCAAACTCATGATATGTGTAGTTATCAAAATTGTTTTTCCCCTTTTCTTTTCTTCATCAATCAACTTTTTTAAGCGAATAAGACTAACCGGATCCAAGCCATTGGTTGGTTCATCAAGAATAATCAAATCGCTGTCGAACATAAAAGTTAGTACGAGATTTACTTTCTGCTTTGTCCCTCCGGACAGATTTCCGAGTTTCTTCTGAAGATAGGACTCCAGTTCGAATAACTTTATCAATTCCTTTTCATTGGCGGATTTAGGCCTTAGATTTTTGACCATTTCGATCAATTCTATAACGGTGAGATTAGCGGGAAAGTTGGCGATCTGAGGCAAATAATCTATCTCATTTCTATACGCCCATTTTCTTAAAACCGAGCCTCCTTTGATCGATATTTCTCCACTATTTGGAATAACCATACCCAAAATACATTTGATCAAGGTAGTTTTTCCAGAACCGTTGGGCCCCAAAACAGCAAATATTCCACCCTGCCGAATCTCCAGATCGAGCTGATCCAATACGGTCAATTTTCCGAACCGCTTACACAATTTTTTAATTTCAATCATTTATGCTCTTTCATTAAAGGATTTTGATCTATTAAATTATCCGGGGTAAAGACAGGTGAAACCTTTTCTGAAAAATTGATCAAATCAACAAATAGGCTCCTGAGTAATACGATGGTTTCCGGAGATCTATTCACAATGTATGAAAATAATTTGACAGGTCTGTAAGCCACATCACCTATACCGTTCTCATCTAAATCATATCCCGTGTAATCACTCCAATAGTTCTGATCGAACTCATTTGAATTCAACTTGCCGTTATAAGAAAGATCAAAAGAATTGTGCATAAAATTATTTTTGTAAAACTTGTTGTCATAGCAAGCGCCAATTACATTTACCGCCCAACCATTTCTGATAAAAGTGTTTTCTGTGAAATTGACACGAGTGGATCCGTCGACACTAACACCCATCGTATTTTGCTCAAATCGGTTTTTAATAATTTCCGTATCATAGATCTCTTTCAACAATAATCCGTAGGAAGCACTTCCCCAATTTTCAATGAAAATATTATTTTTCATCGTGATGAATTTCGAAAACATGACAGCCACCCCTGCCCCGTTTTTAGAAAAAGTATTGTCGTAATAGGTGTCATGATTGGAAAACATAAAGTGCAGACCATACCTCAAGTTTTCATAACTGTTATTCTTGAACACTTTGCTATTCGATACAAACTCGAAATAAATGCCGTCCCTAACACCGGTAATCGAATTATTATTGACTTGAACATCATCACAATGCCACAAATGAATTCCATTTCCGCTACCTGCTTGTTCTTTGGCATCACTGGTGATGGTATTGTACGCTATAATACCATGATTCGATTTTTCTATGAGCATGCCAAAAAAAATGTTCTTGAGCCTTAGGTTTCTGAGTACAAAATTTTCGGATTTTGATAAGAGGATAGCCGCAAAATCTTTGGTGTAACTCTTTCCAACATTGATGATGGTAAGGTTTTCCATCCTAAAATGGTTTGCATTGATATGAAATATGGTTCCCGCATCTTCTCCATCTACAACGGCATTGTCTTCTCCAAAAATGGATAAAGTTTTAGTAATGCGAATATCGTGTTCTTTATATAATCCCTCTTTAATTAAAATTTTATCGCCCTCTTCGGCAAGATCTACCGCTTGCTGAATCGATTTTATTTCGCAATCTGAACAAACTTCGAGTTGTTGCGTATGGCCAATTTGAAAGAAGCAGATACTTAAAAGAAAAAGAAACTTATTCAATGGCATATTTTACTTTTATTTCAGGCCAAGAATACAATTCACCGCCCGCTTCATTCCGGGTATTATTTGCATTTTCCCGGGATTGAAATGCAGATAAAAATGCGCCCATCGGGCTTTTGATTTTTTTACTGATCAAATAGGTTGCGCTTTCTGCATTTGTCATATTACTTTCTCCATAATTACTGACCAAAAAAATCTCGATGGCCTCGCTATTTTTTGATTCACTCAAATCATTTAACATACATTCTATGGCGTCATATTTGTATTGTTTACCCTTTTTTGTGACCAATTGTGCTGCATGTTGTTGATCCACAATCGTCATTTTACAAAAATGGCAGGATTCTTTGCCAAATTGTATCGGTTCCGGTTTTACTGAACAACCGAGTAAAAAGCAACAAACGGACAAGCATAAAAAAACTTTGCCTTTCATATTTTTCATTTTAACCTTTCAAGTAACTATTTTTTTTCTGTTTTTCAGTTTTGAAATTTACTTTCTTTTTTGCCAACAAAAAAAGCAATAAGCGTTAGTAAAATCCCCACAAACATCACATAACCCCCTGTTCTTGGGTAAGAATGTGCTGTAAAATTTAAAATGTCTTTCGTACCAAAAAGCGGTGGTTGAAAACCCATGGGAGATCCATCCGGGTTTTTAAACTGCATGATCGCTTTTGGATCGAGATCATGTCCGTAATCGTATTCCCATAAATAAAAATCATACATTCCTGCGATACATAGGGCACTCATCAACACAAACCAGACTAAATAAAGTTTGTATTTGCCGCTAAAACCAATAGCCACACCGAGAACAACCATGATCAAGATGACTACCGGAAATATTTTGAATTCAGGAATGGTTTCCGGAATGTATTTCATACCCACATAATGATTCATCAAATTGATGTTTTTGATATCGTGCTCATGATAATCCTCAAATTTATTGATGTAAATATCCATCCCCAAGGGGATAGGGTATTGAGGAGCCTCAAGAGTGATATTCCAAAGGGGTAAAACAAACAAGCTCAACAATAACAAAGAGCCTATGATCATTACGATGTTAGATTTTTTCATTTTTATTCGGTTTAAAAAACGGACAGAAAATCTATGAGATTCTGCCCGTTTTCACAAAACATACTAAATATAAAACTATGCACTCTTGTAATTCAAATCAAAGCTCATCCCCGTCTAGCGTATAGGTTATTGGCACGCCTGATCCTTGAGCCGATACGCGCACATAACCTTGCATTTCCTGGTGAAGCGCAGAACAAAAATCTGTGCAATAAAATGGCCAAACCCCAACTTGCTTTGGTTCCCAAACAAAAGTTTCTGTTTGTCCCGGCATGATCAATAATTCTGAAGTATTTGCTCCAATCATTGAAATTCCATGAGGCACATCATAATCTTGTTCTAAATTGGTCACGTGGAAATACACTTTATCTCCAACTTGTATCCCTTCAATATTATCGGGTGCGAAATGTGAACGAATCATCGACATATAAACATGTACTTCATTTCCATTTCTTACCACTTTTGCCTCACCTTCATTACTAATTGCATAAGCGTGCTTATTCTCTTCCAACTTGAATATTTTCCTGGAATTTTTAGCCACGATATCTGCAGCTATTCCCGCCGCATAATGAGGCTCACCAACCGTTGGAAAATCGAGTAACAATTCCATTTTCTCTCCTGTTATATCATACAATTGGGCAGATTGTGTTACTTCCGGTCCGGTAGGCAAATAGCGATCTTTAGTGATTTTGTTCATCGCCACCACATATTTTCCAAATGGTTTTCTTGAATTTCCGCCGGGAATCATCAAGTGCCCCACAGAATAATAGGTAGGCTTTCTGTCTACCACTTCCCAAGTACCTAATTTCCATTTTACAACTTCAGAAGAAATAAAGAAGGTTGTGTAGGCATTTCCTTGTCCGTCGAATTCTGTATGTAACGGGCCTAAACCTGGCTGTTTGACAGATCCTGCTAAAGTAGCTTCATAGCTCAAAATTGGAATTCCGTATGCCTCTCCGTCAAAATTCTTCTCCTCAATGGCCTTGATCATTTTGCTGAACGAGTGTGCTGTAATTTCAGCAGCCAGCTTACCGCTACCAATAATATATTCACCACTTGGATCAACATCGCAACCATGAGGCGACTTTGGCGTTGGCATAAAATAAACGGCACCGGGTACATCGGTTGGGTTAACAACAACCACTTCTTTTTTCATGGTAGAAGTGGCGGTATGCGTTTCTTCGCTGTACACATTATGAGCATAATTTGCAGGAGCTTTGGTGCCACCTCCGTTTTTCACATACTCCTCAATCATTTTCCAGTTGATAGCAGCAATAAAGTCCTTATCGTTTTGAGAGGCATTTACTTCTAACAATGAGTTGGCCTCTTCTGTATTATAAGTAGAGAAGAAAAACCAGCCATGAGAGGCACCTCTACCCGGGTGAGACAGATCGTAGTTAAAACCGGGCATCATGATTTGGAAGGCAATTTCCATCCCTCCATGCTCAGGCTCCACAGAAATAAACGTAAGGGCTCCTTTAAAATTTCCCTTATATTCAGAAATCGGCATATCTCTTTGCGGATATGGCACAGAAAAACGCGTGCCTGCAACCACATATTCCGTATTCTCGGTTACAAAAGAAGAACTGTGATTTCCTGCAGAATTAGGTATTTCGATAATCTCAGTGGTTTCAAAACTAGTTAGATCGATCTTTGCGATTCTCGGTGTATTGTTCCCGTTGATAAATACAAAACGACCATCTAATTCACCGGCAGTTTGCGAAATATCGGGGTGATGAGAATCATCCCATGGAATAAATCCATGCGACGTATTCAACATAGGTTTGGTCTCTTCATTAAATCCCCAAGCCTTTTCTGCATCGACAGAAAAAACGGGAATTACCTTAAATAAACGACCGGAAGGTAATCCGTAAACAGCCAGCTGACCGCTGAATCCTCCTGAAATAAAGGCGTAAAATTCATCATGCTCCCCCGGAGCAACATATACTTTTTCGGCAGCGTTGCCTGTAAGGGCTCCGTTTTTACTCCCTTCATTTCCTGAAGGTGCGCAGCTTGTGTATAAAAAAGAAATACCCAAGAGCAGTGTAAATAATTTAATCATTGTTTTCATTTTATGTAAGTTTCTATTGGATTGCTAATTTTGTGTTCTAAAATATTCAAGAATAGCCCTGGCTTCTTCTTCGGTGAGACTTTGATTGGCCATAGGCGATAAAAACTCTGCTAATAATTTTTTTGCTTCTTCATTTTCAGCGACCATTTTTTCCGGTACCAAAATCATGTTCATGATCCATTCGGGCGTTCTTTTTTCTGTGATTCCCTTTAATGCCGGTCCAACAAATCGCTTCTCCATTTTATGGCAGGCCGTACATTTATTTGTAAATAATTCCTCGCCCTTGGCGGCAAGTGCCGGATCTATTTCCGCTAAACGTATACTTGTAATCGGCCCCACTCCTTTATCCAGTTTCGGATCGATCGATTTGACAACTTCTGCCGGACTATCTTTTGCCTCTATCGTACTTTCCTCTTTCTTTTCATTACCGCAACTGATGAGTAACATGCCGATCAGCGCTATAAAAATCACTTTTTTAAACATAGTTTCTGGGTTTGTTTTATCATTATTCGGCCGGAACCAGGACATTATCTATCACATGGATCCAACCATTACTTACATGTACAGTTTTTAGAATTTTTGTGCCTCCAACGTATATTCCATCTTCCTTGTCTTCAACACTGAGGTATTGACCGGAAGCCATATACAATTTTCTACCTTTCGCCGCCTCTTTTTTCAACTGAGTATCAGGATAATTGGCAGGCGCTACGTGGTTGGTTAAAATGTAAGCCAGTTTTGCCTTGTTTTCCGGCTTTAACAATCCCTCAACCGTTCCCTCGGGCAGTTTATCAAATGCTCCGTTTACCGGTGCAAAAACAGTTAACGGTCCTGCGTTTACAAGAGCGTCCTGAACTCCCGCAGCCTCAACCGCAGCTACCAAAGTCTTAAAATCATCTAATGACTTAGCAACCTGCAGCGCATTTGCTTCAGAAACATTATCCTGAACAGAAGCCTGACCTTTGTGTTCGCCGGCTTCAGTTACCGCGGCGCCACTCTCTTCTTTGGCGGCTTCCTTTTTTTGACATGACAACAGACCTATTGACAGCAATACAATCCATATTAAATATCTTGTTTTCATCATTTTTGGTTTATTTTTATGGCGTTATTGAAACTTTATGTAATTCATGTTACAAATTTATAGGAGTGATAACACATAATAAATGATATTTATCATATTAAAAGGTCTTTTTATCTTTTATTTTTGTCTTATGTTGTCAAATGAATGCAAATACGGTATTAGAGCCGTTACCTTTTTAGTGGAAATGAATCCATTGGAAAAATATATAGGGTCTAAAGAAATAGCAGAGCATCTGGAAATACCGGCTCCTTTTTTAGCTAAAATCCTGCAAAAACTGAGTAAGGAAAATGTTATAAGCTCTGCCAAAGGGCCCCGTGGCGGATTCTACCTCACTGAGAAAAATTTTAAAAAAACCATCATGGATATTGTCGATTGCATCGATGGAAGGGATATTTTTGAAAAATGCTTTTTAGGTTTACCTGTTTGCAGTGATAAAAACCCCTGTGCTTTGCACAACTTGGTGGTTGGATACAGAAATGCCATCAGAGACAATTTTAAAGCCAAAACATTAGTCGATTTACCCAATTTAAACAAGGGAATGGATCAGAGCAGCTGAAACGAATATTTCGTATATTTGCAAAAGCAATATTTGCCTGTTTACAATGGTCCAACAAGTTACAAAAGGCATTAAAATTTCAATCTCCACTCGATTTGAAGGAACTCATTTCGAGAATAATACCATGTACTTTGTTTTTAGCTATGTCATTCAAATCGAAAACCAGAGCAATGATACCGTGCAACTGTTGAGTCGGCACTGGGATATCTTCGACTCGTTGAATAGCAAGGAAGTTGTAGAAGGAGATGGTGTAGTTGGACTAAAACCTATTCTGGCTCCAAAACAAGTACATACCTATACATCGAATTGTTTCTTAACATCTCCCATCGGTGCCATGAGTGGTTATTACAACATGATCAATTTTACCACCACCAAAAAATTCAAGGTTCAAATCCCTACTTTTCAATTAATGGCATCGGCTATTTTAAATTAGAAGCCATCTTTTGAAGCTTGGGTTTTATGATTATCTTTAACCCAACTAAGCCCAATGAAATCTTCAACACGATTCAAGTACAATAAAAGAGGTGATCATTGTCTAAACTGCAATGAACCACTGCAATTAGATGATAATTTTTGTCATAAATGCGGTCAGGTAAACGACACCAGTAAGATCAGCCTGAAACAATATTTCTCCCAATACCTTTCGGGTTTTTTCAATTTTGATAACCGACTGATAAAAACCGTTGGCCCCCTTTTATTTAAACCGGGTAAAGTGACCAAAGAATATGTTCAAGGAAAAAGAATGAGCTATGTCAATCCTTTTCAGCTCTATTTCCACGTAACCATCGTATTCTTTTTATTACTCGGCCTTATGAAGACTTATCAGGAGATTAAGGATGCCAACAAGATCAACAGTAATACCACAATCGAAATTGATTCGGTTCAACCTGTGCTAAAAGACCTTAAAAATATAGATCTACCTTCAAACCTGACAGGCCTGCCAAATACGAACGTTGCACAATTCGCCGATTCTATTATCCAAAACAGCGATAGTCTTCACAATTATAACAAAATTTTGATCAGTAAATATTTAGATTCGGTATTTCAAGATAGTATTCATTTGAATCTGCTAAAGGATCCTGATTTGAGTCTCGCTAAAAAGGACTCCATTTTTGACACCATTTTTGGAAACGATCTCAGCTATTTTACAAAGTTAATTTCGGAAAAAGAAGATATTAAGATCGAAGATGTATCTGAATTCACAAGAATCAATGAACTCAAACTTTATTCTGCCGATTATGCCCAAGGACTTTTGGAACAAAAGAAAATTGATTACCGAATTCCCGATAAATATGCTATGTCCGGAGAAAATACTTTGTTAAAAGCTTTGCTTGGCGACAGTACATTTGCAAAAATTAATGACTTCATGGAATATGACAAAGAACATCCGGATATTGAGCCTCCTGTTGCGATAAAAGAATTGGGCTACGACGTTTCCTACTGGAACATTTTCTATTACACAAAGGCAAAAAAAATAAATCAATTGAAAGATGATCCCGAAGAATTCGGCAAAAATTATTTAGGTGAGATCATTTCAAAAATTTCGGTGGCCCTATTTTTTTTACTGCCTGTTTTTACTTTGGTCATGTCGCTGTTATACATTAGAAGCCCCTACAATTATACAGAACATTTGGTTTTTGTTTTCCATGTACAAACCGTCTTTTTTATCCTGCTCACGGTGACACTCCTCATTGACAAATTGACTAATTTTCCCAGCACAGCGCTAATGGTCACCCTTCTTTTTCCTTTTTATCTGTTCCGTGCGCTGAAGAATTTTTATGGGCAGGGCTGGTTTAAAACCTCGATCAAATTCTTTTTGCTCAATGTGTTTTTCATTTGCCTGAGTATCATAGGATTTGTCATCATTTCATTTATCACTTTTTTAGTTTAACCACATCTATCGGATGATAAGCCATGTCCAGGCTATTCCCGCTTTTTACCACAGAGGTAATACTAACCGTTCCCCCTCCTTTTCTGTACATCAATACATCTGTTTTCGGATCTCCTTCCCCTGCCCTGAGATGAAACTCCAACAGGTTTTCTCTGTTCATTTCACGACCGCTGCGCCAAACCTCGAACCATTTTTTCCTTTTCGCTTTTATCCCATCAGAATAAAGGGTGGAAGAAGACCAAATATGCGGTTCATCAGGTAAGATTCGAAAATGTTTACGACGCCCGTCCCAAACGAACTCAAAAGCAAACACCTCAAAATCCCATTCTACAATGACCAGGGTAAAAGGTTCTATATCAACAAGGTCTATTTCCTTCAATCCCAAATTGATATCTTCTACTTTTAAAAGTTCGATCACGATATGACCCCGGCTTTTCCGATAACTTTCCTGAACTTGATGATCTTCAAATCCGCCGTTGAGTAAACAGATCAATCTTTCCCTGCTGCTATATCCGATCCACGACCCTCCTGCTTCTCCGTCTTTAGGAAAATGAACAGCAATGCCATCTTGTATGTCTGTCTTAGGAAAATCAGCCGGTTTTCGGCTAAATGGGACATCACGGCTTGAGGTGAGAATAAAATCACCGTTATCGAAGGGAACATAAGTAACAGTACACATAATTAAATGATATGACAGTCAATTAAAGAAATCTGTTCAAGTTGTTTATCTGCTAAAAAGCTTAACTTAAACCGTGCAAAAATCGTACATTTGAAGTCTCAAAAATATAGTTTAACCATCAAATAAAAAAAATAATGGCCACAGGATTTTATAAAGTACCGAAGGCAGTAAACGAGCCGGTGTTGGCTTATGGAAAAGGGAGTAAAGAAAGAGAAAGTTTGCTGGCGATGTACAAAAAAATGTATAACGAAAAAGCAGATATACCCCTGTATATCGGTTCCGAAGAGATCAGAACAGGCGATACCGTCAGTATGCATCCACCCCATGATCATCAACACGAACTGGGTGTTTTTCATAAAGCAGACAAAAAGCATATCAATCTGGCGATCGATACTGCTTTGGAAGCCAGAAAAAAATGGTCGAAAATGCCCTGGGAGTCCAGAGCAGCTATCTTCTTAAAGGCAGCTGACCTATTGGTAGGCCCGTTTAGAGACAGAATGAATGCAGCAACCATGCTGGCGCAATCTAAAAATATGATGCAAACCGAAATTGATGCCGTTTGTGAGCTGGCAGATTTTTTTAGGTTCAATGTAGAATTTATGTCGCAGATCTATTCAGATCAACCGATTTCCGTAGCAGGGATCTGGAACCGCATGCAGTACAGACCTCTGGAAGGTTTTGTCTATGCCGTTACACCTTTTAATTTTACCTCTATCGCCGCCAACCTTCCTGCAGCTCCGGCCATGATGGGCAATGTGGTGGTTTGGAAACCTGCCGAAACACAGGTGTATTCTGCACAGGTAATTATGGAAATTTTTAAAGAAGCGGGTGTGCCCGATGGAGTGATCAATATGGTCACAGGAAAATCTTCCATGATCACGGAAGTGATCATGAACCACAAAGATTTTTCGGGAATCCATTTTACAGGATCAACTCCGGTGTTTAACAGTTTCTGGGAAACCATTGGAAACAATATGAATAAAGGACTTTACAGAAGTTATCCCAGAATTGTAGGAGAAACCGGCGGAAAGGATTTTGTTTGGATGCACCATACTGCCGATGCCAAAACAGTAGCCACTGCTTTAACCAGAGGTGCTTTTGAGTTTCAGGGACAAAAATGTTCTGCCGCTTCGCGTGCCTATATCCCAAAAAGTAAATGGACTGAGGTGAGAAAATTCATGGAAACCGACCTCGCATCGATTAAAATGGGAAGTCCTGAGCACCCCGAAAATTTTGTGAATGCAGTGATCGACAAAAAAGCATTCGACAAACTGAGCGGGTATATCGATCAGGCCAAGAAGGATAAGGATGCGGAAGTGATCATCGGCGGAAAATACGATGGTTCTAAAGGTTATTTTATCGAGCCTACGGTTATTTTAGCGAAGCACCCAAAATACGAGACCATGTGTACCGAATTATTCGGTCCTGTTTTAACCGTGTATGTGTATGAAGATAAAGACTGGAAATCGATTCTGGAAATAATGGATCAAACCTCTATTTATGCATTAACCGGTGCCATTTTTAGCCAGGATCGGTATGTGATCGACTACGCGACTGAGGCCTTGGAAAATGCTGCCGGTAATTTTTACATCAACGACAAACCTACAGGAGCCGTGGTGGGACAACAGCCTTTTGGCGGAGCCAGAGGTTCGGGTACAAACGATAAGGCAGGTTCTGTTTGGAACTTGTTGCGCTGGATCTCTAACAGAACCATCAAAGAGAATTTTGTTCCTCCTGCCAATTACCGTTATCCGTTTTTGGAGGTATAGTAAGGGTAGTTTTGCAGCAAACGTTAAGTGATTGTTAAATTACATGAATTCAGGGGCTTTTGTCAAAATTTCTCGTAAGGATGTAATTCTCAATCAAATATTGCGTATCTTTGCGGCTATTATAATTTATATCACAATACAATGAGTACAGGAACTGTAAAATTTTTCAATGAGTCGAAAGGATTCGGATTCATTATTGAAGACGAATCATCTAAAGAGTACTTCGTACACATCTCAGGACTATCTGATCGTGTAAAAGAAGGAGACAACGTAGAATTCGACCTTAAAGAAGGCAAAAAAGGATTAAACGCGATAAATGTAAAGAGAATTTAGTATTTATTCTTTAATTTTTTTAAGATTGAAAGCCCGCACATTGCGGGCTTATTTTTTGCTGAAAATTTAAGCCGGCTTATACTTCAAGGGCAGATGCACCACCTTTTTGGTTTCGAAAAAATCTTCTTTAAAATGATCAGACAGATCAAAGATCCTGGCTTTAGGGAAATGCCGCAATTCTTCGCTTAGATCGCCCCCTTTTAAATACAGGATCCCATTGTTCAATTCGTGTACAGATCTTTTCCTGATCTTGTGCTTGGTCCATTTCGTAAAATCATCCATGTTTGTCACTGCCCTGCTCACGATAAAATCAAATTCTCCTTTCACATTTTCTGCCCGTTCCTGAATGGCTTGTACATTGTTCAAATCTAAAGCTTTTGCTACTTCTTTGACCACTGTGATCTTCTTTCCAATCGAATCTACCAGTAAAAATTGAGTATCCGGAAACAGGATGGCCAGCGGAATTCCCGGAAATCCACCTCCGGTACCAATGTCCATGATTTTTGATCCGGGTAAAAATGATTGAACCTTGGCAATTCCCAAAGAGTGAAGCACATGCCGTTCGTAAAATTCATCCATATCTTTTCTCGAAATCACATTGATCTTTTCGTTCCAATCTCTGTACAAATGGACCAATTGATCAAATTGCTCTGACTGCCTATGACTAAGGTTCGTGAAGTATTTGGTAATCGCTTTCATTCATGTCAATTATCAGACAAAAATACAACTAAATTCATTTTACATTTTGTGAAATATTTTTAAATATACTATAAAAAAACTCCTAACTTTGCGGCCAAAGACTACATTTTTTCTAATTTAACTATGTATTTAATGAGGGAGATTAAATTTATGACAAGGGACAAATCCAATTTTTTCAGGACCCTGAATAAGCGAGTAAACAACTATTTTAAAGATCAAGGCATAAAAAAAACAGGGAATTGGAAGCTTTATACCAAAGCCGCCCTGATGCTTTCTATATACCTGATTCCATTCGTTTTGATCCTCACTTTTTCCATGCCAGGATGGTTGCTGTTGATCCTGGCGGTGGTAATGGGTATAGGCATGGCCGGTGTGGGGATGAACGTGATGCACGATGCCAACCACGAATCGTTTTCAGACAAAAACTGGATCAATAAATTGATGGGGGGCAGCATGTATATTCTGGCAGGTAATGTGTACAACTGGCAGGTACAGCACAATGTTTTACACCATACGTATACCAATATTCAGGGCTATGACGAAGATATTGAAGCGGGAAGAGTGATTAGGTTTTCAGAGCATGCTCCTAAATTGGGTATCCACCGTTTTCAAAAATATTATGCCTTGGTATTATACGGTTTGCTTACCCTAAACTGGGCGATTACCACAGACTTTAAGCAGACGAGCAGGTATTTAAAGAAAAAGCTTTCCTATGGTAAATTTCCAAACCCGAAAGTCCAGTGGTCTACCATGATTGCTGCCAAAATAGGTTATTATTTTGTCTGGATTGTATTGCCACTTTGGTTGACAGACCTCAGTTGGTGGCAGGTTTTGATTGGTTTTGTAGTGATGCACTATACGGCAGGAATGATCCTGAGCGTTGTTTTCCAGCTGGCCCATGTGATGCCCAATACCGAAATGCCCCAACCGGACAACAGTGGTACCATGGAGCATACCTGGGCGATCCACCAACTGTTTACGACGTCTAATTTTGCGGTAAACAATCGTTTTGTAAACTTCTTTACCGGTGGGTTAAACCACCAGGTAGAGCACCATATTTTCCCGCATATTTCGCATATACACTACAAACATATCGGCAAAATCGTCAAGGAAACCGCACAGGAATTCAATTTACCTTACAATGAGTACAAAACAATGGTGGAGGCATTTGTGGAGCATGTAAGACAATTGAATTATTTGGGACACCAACACGAGATCGCATAATCCTATTATTTCCATAATTATTTTTTCATGTCAAATCAACTTTCAGATAGAATAAACAGTTTACCTGTTTCTGAGACCCTTGCCATGGCGGCAAAGGCCCGCGAATTAAAAGAACAAGGCAAGGACATTATTAGTTTAAGCTTGGGGGAACCCGATTTTAATCCGCCTCAATTTATTAAAGATGCGGCCATCGAAGCCATCAACGGTGATTTTCATTCCTATTCTCCCGTAAACGGTTACAATGAATTACGAGAAGCCATTTGCAGAAAATTTAAGCGCGACAACAATTTGACCTATACGCCTAACCAGATCGTGGTTTCTACAGGGGCCAAACAATCGATTGCCAATGTGGCCATGGTCTTGCTGAACCCCGGAGACGATGTGCTATTGCCTGCTCCCTATTGGGTGAGCTATTCTGCCATCGCTACCCTGGCTGAAGCAAATTTTATTGAAATTCCATCAGGGATTGAAACCGATTTTAAAATTACGCCTGAGCAGTTGGAAGCCGCTATTACACCAAGAACAAAAATGATCTTTTTCAACTCTCCAAATAACCCCAGCGGAACGGTATATACCGAAGCAGAATACCGCGCATTGGCGAAAGTGTTAGAAAAATATCCGAATATTTATATCCTATCAGACGAGATCTACGAACATATCAATTACGGCGAAACCAATTTTAGTTTTGCCGCCATTGAAAATATGTACGACCGAACCATCACCGTAAACGGGGTAGCAAAAGCATTTGCCATGACCGGTTGGAGAATTGGTTATATCGGTGCGCCGGAATGGATCGCGAAAGCCTGTACCAAAATCCAGGGACAAATAACTTCGGGTGCCAATACCATTGCCCAAAGAGCTACCATGGCTGCTTTAGACAATCCGGTATCAAAAATTAAATTCATGGTAGATGAGTTTAAAGTGAGAAGAGACCTTATTTTAAAATTATTGAATGCCATTCCGGGAATTAAGATCAATGTACCCAAAGGTGCATTTTATGTTTTCCCCGATGTCTCTCATTATTTTGGAAAGACCATCAAAGGCAAAAAAATAAATAATGCTTCAGATTTTTCGATGTTCTTATTGGAATATGCCAATATAGCAACCGTAGCCGGAGATTCATTCGGGGCGCCCAATTGTATCAGAATTTC
>CAZWAN010000052.1:0-19637 GCA_964631875.1 uncultured Flavobacteriaceae bacterium | reverse complement strand
GCTCGCCTTTTCTGTCCTCGTCGAGCAGTACCGCGCACTCCACCCTTGAGACCCCCCTTTGGTCCGTTTCCTTTGGTGACGTGACAAGAAACAAGTGCACCCTCAAATTCCCAAGAGAAAAATTCCTTTTTATTTTCTAATCGCCATGATCTAAAAAATGATCCTTGAAAATTCTGACTTGTGATGTTCCTTATTTTTAATTATTCTAAATTAGAATTATTTACTTACATTTGTCCCTATGAAATGGGGATCTCTTTAATTGATTTTTGTAATGGACTTTAATTCATCTAAGCCACCTAATACATATTGTTTTGATTATAATTTTTCGGAAGCATGTTGGAAAAAAAAGACCAAGTGTTGCAAGAGATACAAGAAAAAGGGTCAATCGAATTGCGACAACTGTCCTAAGTTATAGGTAAACTTATCGGATTGATTGAGTTCATAGTGGCAAATTTATTGAATGGTTCTATCACTTGTTTTCAACAAGGCTTATTTGCTCTTTGAAGCCTAAATTAAATCCTAATTATATTCTTCGGGTCTAAATTGACAACAGTTTAAGGTCAATCAATCTCATAAATTGCCGGATTACCTCTCGTTTTCATCGCAAAAAATTCATATATTTATCGAAACACTAAACGATTCAAAAATCATGGCACATTTTGTATTAAATATCAATGGAAAAAAACACGAAGTTGAGGTAGATCCGTCAACGCCTATTTTATGGGTATTAAGAGATCATCTCAATTTAGTTGGCACAAAATATGGCTGTGGGATCGCTGCTTGCGGATCCTGTACAATCCACCTCAATGGAGTGGCCGTCAGATCTTGCCAGTTAATCGTCTCCACCATTGGAAATCAAGAAATAACTACCATTGAAGGACTTTCTGAAAAAGGTGATCATCCAATACAAAAAGCATGGTTAGCACATGATGTACCGCAATGTGGTTACTGTCAGGCGGGCCAGATCATGACTGCTGCGGCTCTAATTAAAAACAATCCAAATCCTAGTGATGAAGCAATTGAAGCGGCCATGGATGGCAACATCTGCCGATGTGGAACCTACACGAGGATCAAAGCTGCGATTAAAACTGCTGCTAAAGCATAACAAAATAAAAGGAGAATCATTAAGTAATTCATAAAACTTCCAAATCATTCTAAAAATATATCACAATGACAATAGTAAAAACAACATACGGCAGGCGTTCCTTTATAAAGATTAGTGCTCTTACGGGAGGTGGAATGTTGGTAGGTTTTAGCTGGTTAGCCTCTTGTTCTCCCACGCCTGAACAAGTAAAGAGCATGCCAAAAGAGTGGTTTAACATCAATGGCTTCTTAAAAATTGGGGAGAATGGTTTAGTGACCATTATGTCTCCAAACCCGGAGATTGGACAGAATGTAAAAACCTCGATGCCAATGATCGTGGCCGAAGAACTTGATGTTGATTGGAATAATGTGATTGTGGAGCAAGCGCCATTGAATACAGAAATATTTACGAGACAGCTTGCCGGTGGCAGTCAATCGATAAGACATGGTTGGCAAAGTTTGAGAATGGCAGGTGCTACAGCGAGAAGGGTGCTTATGGAGGCAGCTGCGCAGGCTTGGAATGTTCCTATAGGAGAAATTACGACTGACAAAGGTATTTTGTCACACAAAAATAGTGGAAAAACGGCCAACTACGGTGAAATGGCATCCGCTGCATCAAAACTTACTGCTCCAAAAGAGGTCGAACTTAAAGATTTAAAAGATTTTAAAATCATTGGGACTTCCAGGAAAAATGTTGATGGTTCGAAGATCGTTACGGGGCAGCCTCTTTACGGATTGGATTATAAACATGAGGGCATGTTGATCGCTATGGTGGAAAGTCCGCCTGCTTTTGGATTAAAACTCAAATCCTACGATGATTCAATGGCCAAGACTATGCCGGGGATAAAGGCTGTGTTTGCGATAAACACCTATCAAGATGACTATAAACCGCAATGGTCTGACATTACTGCTTTTCCTGATCTGGTTGTTATCGTTGGCAATACGACCTGGGAAGTTATGAATGCAAAAAAAGCCCTGAAAACAGAATGGGAACCCATTGACGGATCTTCTACGGAAATGGATTTTTTTGGTGGAAAACTAACGGTTGAAACACCTTCCGGATTTGAAAATACAGAAGTACATTATAAAAAAATGGCTGAATTTGCCGCTAAACCGGGAAATACGCTGCGCAAGGATGGAGATCCTGAAAAAGCATTTAAAAATGCAGCAAAAATTATTGAGCGCAATTATACGGCGCCTTTTTTGGCACATAATACCATGGAGCCCATGAATTTCTTCGCCAACGTTACGGCGGATAAAGCAGAGCTGGTAGGGCCTGTTCAAACTCCAGAATTTATGGAAAAAACGGTAGCTGCCAGACTTGGCCTGCCCCTCGACAAAGTAGAAATAGACATGACGAGAATGGGTGGTGGATTTGGCAGAAGACTATATGGACATTTCCTGGTAGAGGCGGCCGTTATTTCTCAGAAAATGAATGCCCCCATTAAATTGATCTATAGTCGGGAAGATGATATGACCAATGGAGTTTACCGACCTGCCTACCACGCTAAATATCGAGCTGCTTTAGATGCAGATAACAATCTGATTGGCTTTCATGTTCGTGCAGGAGGAATTCCGGAAAGTCCGATCGCTGCCAATCGTTTTCCGGCTGGAGCCGTAGATAATTATCTCGCAGAAGACTGGTCCATAAATTCCAATATAACCGTTGGAGCCTTTAGGGCCCCCAGATCCAACTTTATTGCAGGAGCAGAACAGTCGTTTTTAGATGAGGTTGCCGAAGCAATAGGTAAAGATCCTATTGAATTCCGACTTGAACTATTGGATCGAGCGAAAAAAAATCCCGTAGGCGAAAACAATGATTACGATGCGGCGCGCTATGCCGGTGTGCTAGAACTAGTCAGAGATAAGTCAGGCTGGGGTAAAGAAGAATCCAATCGATCACGCGGTGTTTCTGCTTATTTCTGCCATAACAGCTATGTTGCGCAGGTACTCGATCTCGAAATGGAAGCAGGAAAACCTGTGATAAGCAAGGTCCATTGTGCCATAGATTGCGGTATCGTAGTAAATCCGGATGCCGCCACAAACCTGGCAGAAGGTGGAATTGTAGACGGTATAGGCCATGCGCTCTACAGTTCACAAACGTTTAATAATGGCGTACCTGAAAAAAGCAATTTTGATAAATACCGTTTGATACGACATAGCGAGGCACCTAAATCTATAGAAGTACATTTTGTCAAAAATGATATTGACCCTACAGGTCTTGGAGAACCACCTTTCCCTCCAATTATGGGCGCCGTTGCCAATGCGTTATACAAGGCGACCGGTAAACGTTTTTATGATCAGCCATTAATGGAGAATGCGCAGAATATTTTGGGATAGCTGATTCTTTTCCACTACCGGTTAAAAATAATTCCTTCCAAGCATTGAAGGATGCTTTAACTGTTAATACTCTGTTATACAGTTATTTAAAATAAATTTATACAAAAAAACGTCCTAGATGATTTTAAAAAACATCCAGACGTTTTTGTCATTTTATCCGGATGAACCCTTCAATTCATCCGGATTTTTTTACCTAACGAGACATGAATAAAATATAGCCAATCTTTTTCCTCCTAAAACGAATGGACCTTATTCTGTAATCGTGATCGTATAGGATCTATCGGTAGTCGAATAACAGGTAGGTTCATATCCAAAAGAAACAGATACTTCAATTTTAAATGTAAAAGTTCCGGGTTCCGTCGGCACACCTATGATATCCAACCTGTTTTTATGTACCTCAACATAAATACCATTTGGCAGATTGCCATACACAGAAAAACTGTAGGGATAATCCTCATCACCCGGCTCATTATTGATACTCGCCTTAATGCTATCCACATAATTCTGATTGACCTTGCCTGTTCTCAAAGCCTTTTTTTGAAGTTCAGCTTTTCTATAGGAGCAGTTTAAGACATCATCCACAATCGCATCACATGAAATACAGGGGATGAGAAGCAGGATGATGAGTAAATATTTATTCATACTCTTTTTGATCTTTATCAAGGCCATACCTGTCAACTATCAAATAACGCGCCACAAGGAAAACATACCCGAACTTAAAAAATCTATCTCATTTAAAAATAGGTCTTAAAAATCTTTATAATTCCATTTTCCCCTGTAAGGCCTGTCCAGTAACATATTCGCCATATCATCCCCCACAAATTTTTCTGTTTCAGGATGATAATTCAATGGTCTTTGCAATTCGTAAGCTATATTAATGATATTACAGACGGCAGAGGTAGAATGACCAATAGCAACATCTGATACGGGTTTTGATCTGTTTTTAATAGCATCTATCCAATCTTGATAGTGATTCTCACTAAAATAAACACGTTTATCACTTTCCTTGATATCCTGTTTCGCCAATTTCTCATTTGGGAAAGTGCGAAGGAAACTTCTACTCACTTCAATTTTACCTTCGGTACCCATGAATTGAACGGCATTTTTATCTTCCTCTCCACCCCATAATTTATGGTTTACAACCACACCATTTTTATATTCCATGCTCAAACCGTGACTTTGTGCAGGTTGAGAAGGAGGTGTAAATTTAACCGGTGCCGATCCATCCATGTCCAAAGCCCATTGTGCTATATCAAACATATGTGCTCCCCAATCAGTAATAAGACCTCCACCAAAATCGCGATAGCCTCTCCACCATGCCCACGGATCATCGATACTGGCAGGAGCCAATATCGCGTTAAAACCTCTATAAGGTGAAGGACCTACCCACTCGTTCCAATCTAATCCCTCCGGAGTGGGTTCTGTTGGTAGATCGCATTGCCTTACCGGTTCTCCTACACTTATATTCACTTCTTTAATATCTCCAATATATCCATTTCTGACCAGTTCAACGGCATGACGAAAATCTCTCCAGGACCGCTGCATATTTCCGGTTTGAAACACACGGTTATACTTTCTTGTGGCATCCACCATCGCTCTTCCTTCAGATACAGTTAAGGCTAAAGGTTTTTCGCAATAAATATCTTTTCCCGCCTTAGCCGCATCGACAGCCATCTGTGCATGCCAATGATCCGGACTTCCTATCACAACTGCATCTATATCTTTTCTCTCTAATAATTCCCTGTAAAAATGATGGCTATCTACTTTTGCATTGACACCTTTCTTCGCATTTTCAGCAATAGCCGCTTTTACGAATCGATCCAATTTACTTTTATATACATCGGAAGCCGCGAGAACAACTGTTTCTTTGCATTTTCCTATATTCGTAAGCAAGGTGTAGATCTGTTTACCCGTTCCGATATAACCCAATTGAATCTTATCATTGGCTGCAATAAATCCATTACCGCCTAAAACATGACGGGGAATGATGGTAAATGCCGCAGCGCTTGCCGCCGCTTTACCCAAAAAGTTTCTTCTGTTCATTTGAAAATATTATAGTTAGGAATTATTATTTCTGGTATTCAGACAAACAACTTTTCATCTGAATAGCTCAATTTATTTTCTGAAGCAAAAATTAAGACATTATTTTCAGATATTTCAGCTTTTCTAACTTTTTATGGCGATTTAAAAATAAAGTAAATGATTCATTTCTAATATAAATGGCTCATTTATAGAATTAAACAAATGATTTCACAACAATCTAACGCCTATTTCGTTTTGTTTTTTTTGTACATTTGTCATTCGTGAAACAAATTATTGCCATATCGCTTGCATTGATCATGTTGATTTCCCAACTTGGGATTTCCATCAACACACACTTCTGTGGAGATATTGCCGTAAAATCTGTCTTAAGTATAGGTGAAGAACATGTAGACTGTGGCATGGCAAGTATGGATCGAGATTGTGAGTCGGATGACCCGGATCAAGATAATTTTTCCCCGGAATCCTGTTGTAAAAACCTTCATCAGGTCTTACAATCAGATGATAATTTTAAAAATCAGGCCAGTGAAATTCAATTTTCACCTACCTTTATGGTGGTTTTGGTCCATGCTTATCTCAATGCACTGGAAGAAACCCATGAAAATAAAAACAAATTCTACTTTGAGTCACCGCCACCGGTGACAACAGACATTCAGGTTTTATACCAAACTTTCCTTATTTGATTTTACAGCACGATTGCATCAATAATTGGTGCAAGGGCATGTAGCCTTTGAACAAAACCTTTGGTTCAAATCAATTTTATCTGTTATGCTTAATAAAATCATTCGTTTTCTGATAGAGAACAAACTTGTTTCAGTTCTTTTACTCATACTATTTGTCGGTTGGGGTATTGTAAACGCGCCCTTTAACTGGGATACGGGTTTTCTGCCAAATAACCCTGTAGCCGTTGATGCTATTCCGGATATTGGAGAAAATCAACAAATCGTTTTTACCAAATGGGATGGTCGATCTCCACAGGATATTGAAGATCAAATTACCTACCCACTAACAACCTCATTATTGGGTATTCCGGGTGTCAAAACCATCAGAAGTTCTTCTATGTTTGGATTTTCAAGCCTTTATATCATTTTTGAAGAAGACATCGAATTTTACTGGAGTAGAAGTAGGATCTTGGAAAAGCTAAATTCTTTGCCGAGCAATTTATTACCCGAAGGTGTCAGCCCCGCGCTTGGACCGGACGCAACAGGTTTAGGTCAAATTTTCTGGTATACCATTGAGGGTAGAGATGAAAATGGAAATGTAACAGGCGGATGGGATTTACAAGAGTTACGAAGTATTCAAGATTATTATGTAAAATATGCTCTTTCTTCTGGAAGTGGCGTTTCCGAAGTTGCTTCCATTGGAGGATATGTGTTGGAATATCAGGTTGACGTTAATCCTGAATTGTTACGCCAGTACAATATAGCGTTAGATCAAATTGTAAAAGCCGTTAAAGAAAGCAACCAAGATATTGGTGCCCAAACCATTGAAATCAATCGCGCAGAATATTTGGTTCGTGGACTGGGTTATGTCAAATCCATTGAAGATATAGAAAATGCCGTGGTTAGCTCTGAGAATTTTACGCCTATCAGGGTAAAGGAAATTGGAAAAGTTACTTTAGGACCCGCCGCGAGAAGAGGAATACTTGATAAGGAAGGCGCCGAAGTAGTGGGTGGAGTAGTTGTAGCCCGTTATGGTTCCAATCCTTTGGAAGTCATCAATAATGTAAAAGAAAAAATACATGAAATAAGCGCAGGCCTGCCCTCGAAAGTATTGGCAGATGGTAGAACCTCACAACTCACGATAGTTCCGTTTTATGACAGAACTGAACTTATTCAGGAAACCCTAGGCACGTTAAACGAAGCGCTGACCCTGGAGGTCCTAATTACTATTTTAGTGATCGTCGTGATGGTTTTTAACCTGAGAGCTTCTATCCTGATTTCAGGTCTTTTGCCTGTGGCCATTTTAATGGTTTTTATTGCGATGAAATTCTTTGGAGTAGACGCCAATATTGTGGCATTATCAGGAATTGCCATCGCTATAGGAACTATGGTCGATGTGGGGGTAATTCTATCCGAAAACATCATCCGGCACATGGATGAAGATGAACAAAATTTACCTATAAACACTATTGTTTATCATGCAACTGCAGAAGTATCTGGAGCAATCGTTACCGCGGTAATGACCACCGTGATTAGCTTTATTCCCGTATTCACATTGATAGGAGCAGAAGGAAAACTATTCAGACCTCTGGCCTTTACCAAAACCTTCGCCCTCATCGCCTCCCTGATCATCGCTCTATTCTTAATTCCGCCATTTGCCGCTACTCTATTCAAAAAAGTTAATGTAAGAAAAACAACAAACCATGTGCTCAATAGTGGTTTGGTGATCATTGGACTCTTTGCCTTGGTCCAAGGTTATTGGATGGGTATTTTACTGATTGGTTTTGCGGCTGTAGTCTTTTTAAAAATCAATCACAAAATAACCAATAAAAGGGCCAATCTAATTCAAATTGGTATGTCGATACTGGCTATTGTATTTCTTTTAGCTGAATATTGGAGGCCTTTGGGTTTTGACAAAAGTTTCTTGCTCAACCTTATTTTTGTAGGTTTTATTTGTTTCGGATTATTGGGAGCTTTTGCATTGTTCCAAAGGAATTATATCCCAATTCTAAATTGGGCTCTGGGCCACAGACTATTCTTCTTGATTATCCCAACTTCTCTTGTCGTTTTTGGTTTTATCATCATGAAAAATACAGGAAAAGAATTTATGCCATCCCTAAATGAAGGATCTTTTTTATTGATGCCTACTTCTATGCCGCATTCTGGTGTTGAAGAAAACAAACGAGTTCTGCAACAACTCGATATGGCTGTGGCGAGTATTCCAGAAATTGAAACAGTAGTTGGTAAAGCCGGAAGAACAGAATCTGCTTTAGATCCTGCACCTATATCAATGTATGAAAATCTGATTCAGTATAAATCTGAATACATGCTCAATGAAGAAGGTCTGCGTCAACGGTATAAAACAAACGCTGACGGCTTATTTCTATTGAAAGATGGAAGGCTGGTTTCTAATCCTAATCATACCGAAGAAGTCCAAACTGATTCTATTTCGAGTGAATTCTATACTATAAATAGTTCTCAGCTAATAGAAGACAAAAACGGCGAATTCTTCAGAAACTGGCGACCTAAAATAAAATCTCCGGACGATATTTGGAATGAAATTATCAGCGTGACAAAACTTCCCGGGGTGACATCGGCACCAAAATTGCAACCTATAGAAACAAGATTGGTCATGCTTCAAACGGGTATGCGAGCCCCTATGGGTATTAAAGTAAAAGGCCAAGACCTGTCTGACATCGAAGATTTCGGTATCGAATTGGAAAATATTTTAAAAGAAGTAGAAGGAGTTAAAAAAGAAGCTGTTTTTGCCGATAGAATTGTTGGGAAACCATATATGCTGATCGATATTAATCGAAAACAAATAGCGCGCTACGGTATATCAATTAATGATGTTCAAAATACGTTAAAAGTGGCAGTTGGAGGAATGGTCCTTACCCAAACTGTTGAGGGAAGAGAGCGATATGGCATTCGGGTGAGATACCCGCGAGAATTACGTGCTAACCCGTCCGATTTAGACCAGATCTATATTCCTGTTGAAAATGGTACACCCATACCTTTGCGTGAATTGGCCACTATACGATATGAAAAAGGTCCGCAGGTTATAAAAAGTGAAGATACTTTTTTGGTGGGTTATGTTTTGTTTGATAAACTAGATGGTTTTGCAGAAGTAAATGTTGTGGAAAATGCACAAAAAATAATTAAGGATAAAATTGATTCAGGAAATCTCGTGGTACCAAAAGGTGTAAGCTTTCAGTTTACAGGCACTTATGAAAATCAATTAAGAGCAGAAAAAACACTTTCTATTGTTGTACCATTAGCTCTTCTCATTATATTTTTGATCCTGTATTTCCAATTCAGATCCGTAACTACTTCATTAATGATCTTTACCGGAATTGCTGTTGCCTTCGCCGGAGGATTTATCATGATCTGGCTCTACGGACAGGACTGGTTTATGAATTTTAGCCTTTTCGGAGAAAATTTGAGAGATGTTTTCAATATGAAAACCATTAACTTAAGTGTTGCCGTTTGGGTAGGATTTATCGCCCTGTTCGGTATTGCCACAGACGATGGGGTAGTCATGGCCACATACTTAACTCAAACTTTCGACAATGAAAATCCGGCCGACAAAAATTCAATCCGAACGGCCACTCTTGAAGCCGCAGGCAAAAGAATTAGACCTTGTTTGATGACTACTGTCACGACAGTATTGGCCTTACTGCCTGTATTGACCTCCACGGGGAGAGGAAGTGATATCATGATACCTATGGCCATTCCTATTTTTGGAGGTATGATCATAGATATCACCTCCTATTTTATCGTTCCGGTTCTCTATAGCTGGAACAAGGAATTTCAACTTAAAAGACATAAAAAATGAAAAGAAATTTCATAATTATCGGACTTTTGGCCTTCAACTTTGGCCTCGCCCAGGAAATGGAAACACTTATTGAAGAAGCTATGGCGAATAATCCTGAGATTCAAAAATTCGTACTTCAACACGAGATCGCATCAGAAAAGGTACATGAGGTGAACAGTATTCCCGATACTGAAGTAGGTTTTGGTTATTTTGTCAGTGAACCTGAAACAAGAACAGGAGCTCAGCGATTTAAGGTCTCTGCAAGACAAATGATGCCGTGGTTCGGCTCAATTACGGCTCGTGAAAACTATGTAGGTTCATTAGCCGAGGCTAAATATGAAGACCTTGTCATCGCAAAGAGAAAATTGATCACTTCCGTTTCTCAATCGTATTATAATTTATGCGCTATAGAAGCCAAAAAATCGGTTTTAACGGAGAACATTGAATTACTTAAGACCTATGAAACCCTGGCTTTAACCTACCTTGAAGTGGGAAAAGCATCGGCGGTAGATGTCTTAAAACTACAAATGAGGCAGAATGAATTGGAACAATTAAGTAATGTTTTAACACATAATTATCTGGCCGAACAAACTGCCATGAATAAGCTTTTAAACAGAGATAAAGCAACGCAAATCGCTATTACCCATCAATTAGTTATGCCTGAAAATCATGAAGATACTTTTCAGAAAAATGTAGAACTGCATCCTGAATTATTAAAGTATGACAAACTCTATCAATCTGTTGTCCAGTCTGAATTACTGAACCAAAAAGAGAAAAGTCCAATGATCGGTTTTGGTTTAGACTATATCAATGTAGCAGAAAGACCCGATATGGATTTTTCCGACAACGGAAAGGACGTTCTCATGCCTATGGTGGCACTATCAATTCCAATTTTCAACAAAAAGTATAAGTCACAAACCAAACAGAACGAGTTGGAACAACAAGAAATTATAGCGCAAAAAAATGAACGATACAACATCCTTGAAACCGCTCTGGACAAAGCGGTAAATGATCGAAGTTCGGCTGTTATAAGCTATGAAACTCAGATGAAAAATCTGATTCAGGCCAAAAATGCGGAAGAAATTCTAATCAAGAATTATGAAACAGGTACAATTGATTTTAGCGATCTTCTGGATATACAAGAGTTACAACTCAAATTTCAACTGGCTCAGGTAGATGCTATAAAAAGCTATTATGTTCAAAGTTCGATCATTAATTATTTAAGTCTATAAAAATGAAATACAACTATCACATTAGTGGAATGTCGTGTAACGGCTGCCGAAGTCATGTGGAAGAAACGCTCTCCAAAGTAGAGGGTGTTTCCGAAGTTGTTGTCAATTTAGAAAAGGCTGAGGCCAGCATTGAAATGGATTACTTTATACCAATTGAAACATTTCAAAAAGCACTCAAAAAAGATGGTGATCTCTATGGCATTCACCACCATGGCAAACATCATCACAAACCTGAAACTATAAAAAGTAAAAATCAAATAGGAACCGGAGTTTATTATTGCCCTATGCGTTGCGAAGGGGAAAAAACCTATAACACGGCAAAAAATTGTCCTGTATGTGGAATGGACCTTATTGAAGAGCAAAGTATATTGCCAATCACTCCAGGGCAATGGACCTGTAAAATGCATCCTGAAATTATAGAAGAAGAATCGGGCTCCTGCCCTATTTGCGGCATGGATTTAATCCTAAGGGCAGCTGAAACTGGCCAAGAGGATAATACTTATCAAATTTTATGGAAGAAATTTTGGATTGCCCTGGCATTTACTATACCTATCTTTCTAATAGCCATGTCGGAAATGTTAGATCACAATCCTTTAAGTCTCATTTTAGAACAAAAATATTGGAATGGGATTCAGTTTATCTTATCAATTCCTGTCGTTTTTTATGCGACCTGGATGTTCTTTAAACGCGCATGGAACTCCATTAAGACAATGAATTTGAACATGTTTACGCTTATTGGAATTGGTTCTGGTATAGCCTGGCTATTCAGTTTCATTGCTCTTTTCTTTCCTGAGTTATTTCCTGAAGATTTTAAAAGTCCTGAGGGCAATGTCTATCTGTATTTTGAGGCAACTGCAGTTATTTTGACCTTAGCTTTATTTGGGCAACTATTGGAAGCCAAAGCTCACAGTAGGACAAATAGTGCAATCAAAGAATTACTCAAGTTAGCTCCATCAACAGCAACAATAGTAGAGGATGGCAAAGACCGAGTAATCACCATAGATAAAATTGAAAAAGGTTTCTTATTACGTGTTAAACCGGGAGAAAAAATACCTGTAGACGGCAGTATTGTAGAGGGTCATAGCAGTATTGATGAATCTATGATCACCGGTGAACCCATTCCTGTAGATAAAAAAGTGAACGACAAAGTAATTTCGGGAACGATAAACGGTTCAAAATCATTTGTGATGACAGCAGAAAAAATAGGATCAGAAACCCTGCTTTCTCAAATCATCCAATTGGTCAATACAGCAAGCCGCTCCAAGGCACCGATTCAAAAATTAGCAGATAGAATTTCTAAATACTTTGTCCCAATTGTTATAGCTGTCTCGATCATTACATTTATTATTTGGACAGTTTTTGGTCCGGAGCCTGCTTATATCTACGCTTTTGTCAATGCCGTGGCTGTTCTGATCATTGCCTGTCCTTGCGCACTTGGCCTAGCAACACCGATGTCTGTAATGGTTGGCATTGGTAGGGGCGCTCAAGCCGGTGTATTGATCAAAAATGCTGAGGCATTAGAGAAAATGAATAAGGTTGACACCCTTATTGTAGATAAAACAGGTACCCTTACAGAAGGAAAACCATCAGTTGAAAAAGTATTGGCTTCAAATCCGCGAGATGAAAATATATTGATAAAATATATAGCCTCATTAAACCAATACAGTGAACATCCTTTAGCAGAAGCGATTGTAAAGTATGGTATTTTAAAAAATACTTCTATAGTTAAAATTGAGGATTTTCAAGCAATTGCGGGAAAGGGAGTAACTGGCACCCTTGACGACAAAAAAATTTCACTTGGAAACAGTAAATTATTGGAACAACTGTCTGTTTCCATTTCGGAAGACCTAAAAACAAGAGCAATAGCAGAACAGGAACAGGGCAAAACTTTATCTTATATAGCAGTAAATCAGGTAGCTGTTGGCTATATCACCATTTATGATGCAATCAAAAAGACAAGTCATCATGCTATTAAGGAACTTCAGAAATCAGGTGTAGATGTGATTATGCTAACAGGTGACAATGAACAGACTGCCAAGGCAGTTGCGGATCAGTTGAATCTCAGACATTTTAAATCGGCATGCCTCCCTCAAGACAAGGCAGATGAAATTAAAATGCTTCAAAAGCAGGGTAAAGTAGTGGCAATGGCAGGAGATGGCATAAATGATGCCCCTTCTTTGGCACAATCTGATGTGGGTATCGCAATGGGAACAGGAACGGATGTAGCTATTGAAAGCGCATCGATAACGCTGGTCAAAGGTGATCTACAAGGTATTGTAAAAGCAAAAAAATTGAGTCATAGTGTAGTCAAAAACATCAAGCAAAATCTTTTTTTTGCTTTTATTTACAATCTATTAGGTGTTCCGATAGCCGCTGGAATTCTATATCCTCTTTTTGGTCTTTTGCTCTCCCCCATGGTTGCGGCCTTGGCAATGAGCTTTAGTTCAGTTTCTGTCATTACAAATGCTCTAAGATTAAGAAATATTAAACTTTAACAAACAATGGTCAATAGGCATACAGCATTAAAAATTAGAAAAACACATCGTTATTTAGGTTTAGTCATTGGAATCCAATTCTTACTATGGACGATCAGTGGTTTGTACTTTAGCTGGACGAACTTAGATAAAATTCACGGAGATCAATTTAAAAACCTATCCTACCAACCCAAGACTTTCACCAATCTAATCAGTCCTTCTCAGCTAAATATTCCTGAAGGTATAGGTTCCATAGAATTAAGAGATCTAGATAATACGCCTTTTTATTGGGTAAACAACAAGCAATTGTACAATGCAACAAATGGGAGTCCCAAAAACGATATCACTGAAAAAGAAGCATTATATATTGCCAAGACCCATTTAAAAAATGATTTGGAAGTATCGTCTATCATTCAGATCGACGAAGTTGACAAACACCATGAATACAGAGAAAGACTTTTACCTGCTTATGTTATTTCCTATAAAAATACTTCAGACCTAAAGGCCTATATATCCATGAAAGATGGAAAATTTCAAACGGTTAGACATCGCGCTTGGCGCTGGTTTGATTTTTTATGGATGACGCACACAATGGATTATGAAGCTAGAGATAATTTCAATACAATCGTATTGAGGGCCTTTTCTTTAATGGGATTACTTACTGTTCTAAGTGGATTCACATTGTGGCTCACCTCATCTATTTCAATTAAAAAAATATCAACATTTATAAAAAAGTAAAAATGAAAAATTACATTATTTATATCGGAATGTTAGTCACCGGCTTACTTTTAGGATGGTTAATTTTTGGACCTTCATCGAGTAAAGATACAGATCATGATCACAATGAATCGGTAAATAACCAACAAATATGGACCTGTGCCATGCATCCAAAAATCATGCAAACAGAACCCGGTGATTGCCCCATCTGTGGAATGGATCTTATCCCTGCCGAAATTGGTGCTGACGGATTGTTGGCAGACCAGTTCAAATTAACTGAAAATGCAATGGCTCTGGCAAATATTCAAACTTCCATAGTGGGAATGGGTTCAGATAATGAAGGCGCGATAAAGATTTCTGGGAAAATTATTGAAAATGAAGAATTAGAAGAGATCCAAGTCAGTTTCTTTTCCGGAAGGATAGAAACCCTTAATGTAAGTTATACAGGTGAAAAAGTAACCAAAGGTCAATTATTAGCCACCATCTATTCTTCCGAATTGTATGCTGCACAACAGGAATTGATTACGGCTTCCTCTTTAAAAGAATCTCAAAAACCTCTCTATGCGGCGGTGCGAAACAAATTAAAATTGTGGAAACTTTCTGACAGACAGATTGATCAAATTGAAGAAACAGGCAAACCCATAGAAAATTTCCCGGTTTATGCCACCGTTTCAGGAACAGTGACGGAAAAGTTAGTCGCAAAAGGCGATTATGTTGCTCAAGGCCAGGCCTTATTTAAAATTGCCAATTTGAATTCTGTATGGGCCAATTTTGACATCTATGAAAATCAACTTGGCCTTTTCAAAAAAGGGCAAACAATTCAAATTACAACGAATGCTTTTCCCAATAAATCATTTATAGCCAAAACAGATTTTATCGAACCTGTATTAGACAATAAAACGCGAACCGTAAAATTAAGAGCCGTATTACCCAACTATGACGGAATTTTTAAACCGGGAATGTTTGTTGAAGGAAAAGTGACAAACATTCTTAATCATGAGCCCCTTGTAATACCGGTATCGGCCATATTATGGACGGGTAAAAGATCTGTGGTTTACTTAAAGCCGGATCCCAATAAACCTGTTTTTGAAATGCGGGAGGTTATTTTGGGAAATAGAATGGGCGAATATTACGAGGTTTTAGAAGGATTAAATACTGGAGATGAAATAGTAACAAATGGCACATTTACTGTTGATGCCGCCGCACAGCTACAGGGTAAAAAATCGATGATGAACAAAACAGGAGACAGAACTACAACGGGGCCCGAAGGTCATGCTGCGATGTCCGGTTCAGGAAATACCTCGAATCTTTCAAAAACAGATCAAAGACCTAAAATAAGTGCTGCTTTTCAAGAACAATTAAATGTTGTTTTCAATTTGTATTTTGAACTAAAAGATGCTTTGGTAAAAGACGATTTGACCTTAGCCCTTAAAAGTGAACAAAAAATGGAAGTGTCACTCCATCAAATCGATCCTTCGTCCCTTGAGAAAAATACTCAAGTAAGCTATAAAAGTACCTCGAACAATTTGAAGATTTCACTTGATAAAATCTCGAAACAAAATGATTTGGCAAGTGTCCGTATGGAATTTATCAAAGTATCGAATGAAATGATCTCTCTGGCCAAAACTTTTCATCCTATGAATTCACCCATCTTTGTACAACATTGTCCTATGGCAAATACCAACAAAGGCGCTGATTGGTTAAGTTTAAATGAGCTTATCAAAAATCCCTATTTTGGATCATCCATGCTGAGTTGCGGAGAAGTGATTGATACGATTCAATAAGCTGTCGTAAAAGTATTTTTGCGAATAAATCATGAGTTACCAATTCACTTGCGAAACTGTAAAAAATACTTCTGATATTTGCACCGTATTTTTTTATCATGACTCAACAATCCAAACAACGCATTGCACTCAGCATATATTTCTTTTTGGTAGGTTTTTGCTTTGCTTCATGGGCATCGAGAATTCCATCTATCAAAACCAATTTTGGTCTTAATGAGGCTGAATTGGGGAATCTCCTATTAGCAATGCCGATCAGTTCGCTTATCGGGCTTCCTATTTCAGGATGGTTGGTAAGTAAATTCAATAGTAGAAATCCGATGTTCATTGCCTTTGTTTTACATGTTATTTCTTTAGTCCTTATTGGTTTTGCAGATAAGATCGGTTGGCTTTTTCTGGCCGTAAGTCTTTTTTCGTTTTCCATGCGTATTGTGAACATATCGATTAATACACAATCCCTGATGGTGCAAAAAAATTATACAAAAAAAATTAATGGTTCATTTCATGGTCTTTGGAGTTTCGGAGGTTTAATGGGTGTTCTATTTTCTACGCTATTGGTGAAATATCATATTCCTATGAAAGAACATTTTATCTATGTGGCTATTTTCAGTTTACTCTCTGCCATAATTGCCTACCCCTATCTCATTCGAAATGACAAGGTAACTACAGGTAATAAATTGATCTTTGGTAAACCTGACAAATTTATCTTGTATTTAGGTTTAATGGTGTTTTTTGCGGCAATTTGTGAAGGAGGTATGTTTGATTGGAGTGGTGTATATTTTAAAGAGGTTGTCGGTGCTGAAATTTTTACATTGGGTTATTTAATTTTTATGACATTTATGGCTCTTTCAAGGTTTTTCTCAGACAAAGTAGTAGATCAAATAGGTATGAAAAAGACTTATTTGATCGGTGCTTCTATTGTGACCATAGGTATCCTGATCGTTATCCTTCTACCCTATTTTTGGCCCGTTCTGTTCGGGTTCTCGATTGTAGGTATTGGTGTAGCTGCAGTTTTCCCCATGACATTTACTTTGGCCGGAAATTCTAAAAAATATTCACCCGGTATGGCTCTTTCCATCATATCGACCTACGGAATTGTTGGGATGTTAATTGGACCTCCCTTGGTGGGCTATTTAGCGCATATGTTCAATTTAAAGTACGCTTTTATCTTGTTTATCTTTTCCGGTTTAATGCTGATTCCTTTGTCACAACTGGTATTTAAAGAAATGAAAGAACAATAGGAATTTAATTTTAACTTAATATACCATAGCAAATAGGACCTTCTGTTGACAAAAACACCAGATCATTTCTGCATTTATTGTCTGTTTTAAGAAATGCTATGGAAAAGTTTTTGTCAGATGAGAGCAGGAATGCTATTTTTTCCCGGAGAAACGTGGCAGCAAGAACTAATCCGGAAAAACAAAAAAAAGGTTCCCGGCATCTTCATGGTAATAGGTTTGGTAAATGATCTATTAAAGAGTTTGAGCGATTTTACCGCAGCTTGAATGGCAGTTGCCGGAGCGAAACCATTGACTATTACTGATTTCAAATCTTTCTCAAAAAAAATGCGCTTTCGCAAAATTTGAAAGCGCATAGTAAAGAAGATTGAAAGTTACGCTAATTTTCAAAAAAAAGATCGATCAATGGAAATCCTTTTATATCATTTAACTCATTTGATCCCTTGTGAAATTTTGCACTAAGGATAGACAGTTCTCCGTACTGAATCGGGAAAGATATGGTTTCCTCAGTTTCCCAGGTCTCCTCGTTCCAACCCAGACCAGCGTAACTTAGGTACTCAGCTTCAAAGTTAGAGGGATCTATACTATTAATTTTACATCTGATGGTGTACATTTTTCCAGCTTCTAAATGGTACGGCATCTGTGATTTTAGAAAATCGTCATAATCATCATAACATCCCCATTCACACATATACTCACCATCAGCCGCAATTTGTATATATTTAGGGTATACCGTATTTCGCATCATAATTTGTCCTTGATCATTTAAAAGTTCAAAATCTATATCTGATGCGGAAGAACTCCAGGTTGAGACCGAGCAAAGTTTTTTATCTTGATCCAGTACAAAGGTATATTCACCGCTAGTCATTTCACCAGCATTTAAACTAAATACTGTTCCTTCATTATTAGGTTTGATCCTATAAAATTCATTAGGATTATTTACCTCAAAAAGAAATGATTCATTAGAATTGCAAGTCAATTCGTTTGCATTTGTCACTACCAAAGTACTATATATTGTCCTTGACCAAATTTTATCCGTTCTGGGGTGTGTAACATTTATATTTACCCCAAAAGGAATGAATCTATTTTCTGTTACATTTAAAAATTCAGGTTTTCTGATTTTGATAATCCCTGCATTTACATCAATGGAAAGCGCATCATTTCCGGTCACAAGATTAAGTTTATAACTTAAGTCTCCGAACATGGCAGAGGCATTTAGTTTGACAATTTCATCGCCTTCTTTAATAAAAGGATAGGCAAGTGTAAGATAATAACGTTGCAATTCCTCTGTAGAGATTACGATCTCATCAGTCAATTTTTTCATCGGAATAGTTCGTGATATATAAATTGATTTTTTGCCTATTCTGATTTCCACAGTCGCGGATATATTCGAATGATTAGCTAAAATAAGATCAGTTGGATCCTTTATGGTAAGGTATCCGGATTTTAGGTCTATCTGAAATGCATTTGCCGGAACGGATTCCTGAATATAAAACTCCTCTTCACCAAATCCGTCAAGTACCGAAATTTGCGCTATCGTATCACCCTCCATTGCAACAGGAAATTCATATAAATTAAGCAGACCGTTATCGGTGATTAATTTAAATGCAGGTACGGTATAGCCAAAATGATCAGCATCGTTATCTTCGCCGCAATTGAGCAAACAAATAGCGAAAGCAATAAGTAACACATAATTTTTCATGATTTTTGGATTTTAGATTATTTAACAAAACTTAAATTGATCATGGGTATGCCTGAGACATCCAGCTCATTTGCACCGTCAAAGAATTTTGCACCTACTATGGAAATGTCTTCATATTGTATTGGAAAATGCAGATCCGAGTGATCAGTATTTGACAAATAACTCGTTGATTTATCAACATTTGTAATCTCTCTTCTAAGTGTATATTTTTGATTTGCTCTAAGAACATAATTTAATGGGGCCATAGACTCTGCTATATAGCCCCATCCATCGTCTATTCTCTCGAGTGTAGATTGAGCCAAAACTACATTTTGATCGCTTACTAATGTCAAATTTGAATACCGTGTTGATCTATTTGTGCCCAGATACATCATGGCATTGCACAATTGCAAATCTTTTGTTGGTATGAAGGTATACTCTTCCTCCGTAATTTGGATATCCTCACGAATTGTGAAATCGTTTTTATTTATGGTAGTTTTTGGAATCACTTTTTCCGGAGAAACCGAATAATCAATTTCATATAAATACGATTTTGAACTCGACCCGCAAAGCTC
>CAZWAN010000051.1:0-19974 GCA_964631875.1 uncultured Flavobacteriaceae bacterium | reverse complement strand
ATAAATTATTGGATAAAATAAAAAATCCATCTGCTGCATTGGTAAAAAAACAAGAAGGTTATTATAATTTTCTTAAAGGGATTATGATATCCCAGACCAATTTGACACAAGCTGAAAAGCATTTTAAAAAATCATTGCAGTTAGGTTTAAATATGGATCATGATAAAGCTATGGTAAATTTACAGTTGGCGGGTATAGCCATGACCAAAAGGCGAAAACGAGAAGCTGTTAATTTGCTGAATGAAGCTAAAAAATTAGATAAACACGGCATGCTTAAAGACCAAATCAAAATGGTGAAGGAGCAAATGAAAAAGATCTAATTCTTTAATATTTTTTCTTACTTTCATAAAAAATAATTTTTTGTGAAATCAAGAAGAGACTTTATACGTATCGCAGCAATAAGTTCTGCATCTGCTTTTGTCAATAACATTTGGGCTAATTCTGCAAAAAAATTTAATGTCCAAAAATCAAATTTTAATTCATCTGGACCCATCGTTGTTTCAACGTGGGAACATGGGATCCAGGCTAACCAGGCTGCTTGGCAAGTTTTATCCAACGGTGGCACGGCATTAGATGCTGTGGAAATGGGCGTGCGTTTGACAGAATCCGATCCATCCGTTACCAGTGTTGGATTGGGTGGATTTCCGGATAGAGACGGTGTTGTAACGCTCGATGCTTGCATCATGGATCACGAGAGTAACTGTGGTGCTGTTGCATTTTTAGAAAATATTGAAAACCCCATTTCGGTAGCCAGAATGGTAATGGAAGATACTCCTCATGTAATGTTGGTCGGACAAGGCGCACAAAAATTTGCATTGGAAAAAGGTTTTGAAAAAACGAATCTTCTTACAGAACATGCAAAGAAAGAGTGGGAGGAGTGGAAGAAATCCTCTTTGTATAAGCCGAAAATCAATATAGAAAACCATGATACTATAGGAATGTTAGCTATTGATGAAAAGGGAAACCTTGCCGGTGCTTGCACCACCAGTGGAATGGCTTACAAAATGCACGGTAGAGTTGGAGATTCACCAATCATCGGAGCAGGTCTGTTTGTCGATAATGAAGTTGGCGCTGCTTGTGCTACAGGTATGGGTGAAGCTATCATTAGAATTGCAGGAAGTTCAGTGGTTGTAGAGTTGATGAGACACGGATTAACTCCTCAGGAGGCATGTGAAGAGGCAGTTAAAAGAATCATTCAAAAGCACAAAAATTTAAAAGATTTACAAGCCGGGTTTTTGGCAATCAATAAGAACGGCGAAATAGGAGCTTACAGTGTTTACGAAGGTTTTAATTATGCTACAAAATCTAAAAAGATTGATGATTTGAAAGATGCAAGTTTCATGAAGAAGTTATCCTAATGAATTTTGAAATTTGCACTGAAAACCTTTTAGGAGCAAAACTGGCTGCTCGATATAAAGCTAAGCGAATTGAACTATGCAGTGGCATTTCGATTGGTGGATTAACACCAAGTTATGGAAATATAGAGCAATGCGTTGATTTCGGCAATGTAGATGTTCATGTATTGATAAGACCTCAGGCAGGAGGTTTTTGTTATTCAGCGCAAGAATTGGATTCGATGCAAAATGATATTATCACAGCCTCAAAGATAGGCGTAAAGGGGGTGGTTTTGGGTGTTTTAAATGATAAGAATCAGATTGCCGACAAGAATTTAAAATTACTTGACTTGGCAAAATCACATAATTTGCAGGTTACTTTTCATAGAGCATTTGATTTAGTTTCGGACATGGAAAAGTCTATTGAAAAAATCATTGAAATGCAATTTGATCGAGTTTTAACTTCGGGTTTGAAAGACAATGTATTATTAGGGTTAAAAAATTTGCATTTTTTAGCCAAAAACTACGGAGATCAAATTGAAATCATGGCTGGTGGGGGTGTGAATCAAGAAAATGCGAAAAGAATCGCAGCTTTAGGTATTCAAAACTTACATTTTACCTCACACAAACCGGGACTGCAACCTAAACCCGGCTTCGGGGTTTCCTACGAACCCGATGAAGCTAAAATCAAAAGTATAGTAAGCCTATTTTAGTTATTCAGAAGTAATTTTTTTACCCAAATACATTAACCTATTTCCAGGTTCAATATTCATTTCTTCAGGTTTTGCACCTAAAATATGGATTTCTCCGAGGTTGTCTCTTAAAAATAATGGAATCGTTTCTTTTTGATTATTGGCAGCTTTTATCAATTTTTTGAACTCAGTCTTAGAATTAATCTCTACTTCATTAAAATTGGGATAATCGCGGACTACTTCACTCAAATTGATAAAATCGTTATTATAAATAAAAATAGTTGAAGGATCAATGCTCTCCATATCCTTCATCTCCTTAGCACTCAATAATTTAAACGCACCTTCTTCTCCAAAATAGGGACTAAATTTTGCCATTGCGTAATTGTTAATTGTGGTACTTCCCGTTAAGGCAAGAAGATAACCTATGTCGTTAAGTTCTATATCCTCTAAAAGATCATCTGCGAAAATATCACATTCTATCGCTTCCAGATTCATGTCTTTTGCAACTTGGATATGCTTTGGGTTAGAGTCAATTAACACCACTCGACGGTCATTTTGGATTAAATAAGAGGCAATTAATCGTGATGGTTCAGAGGCACCAACTATTAAAATTCCTTCAGACTTTGTCAACAAAACTCTTGTAATTTTTGCTACCATTCTAGCTGTGGTTGCGTTAAGTAACACTGTACCAAGTACAACCATAAAAACAAGTGGAGTAATATAATTGGCATCTTCATAACCCTGCATGGTTAATTTGATGCCGAATAGCGAAGCAATACCGGCGGCAACAATTCCTCTAGGCCCCACCCAACTAATAAAAATCTTTTCATTCTGTTTTAATGGACTATTCATCGAGCTCATGAAAACACCTAAAGGTCTTATAATAAGCACAACTATAGCAAAAAGGATTAATGTTTTTCCGTTGAAAATCAATTCCAAATCAGACATATCAATATTTGCAGAAAGTAAGATAAACAAAATGGAAATGAGTAAAATACTAATGGTCTCTTTAAAATAAAAGACTTCTTTTAATGCGTCTAATTTCATATTGCCCAGAACCATTCCCATAATAACTACGCTCAATAATCCGCTTTCGTGTGCAAATAAATCAGACAAAACAAATACTCCCAATACCAGTGCCAGCACAACTGCATTCAAGAGATAATGGGGAATCAATTTATTTTTTAGGGCCAACGTAAAGGCATAAGCCGACGTGAAGCCTACAGAAAAACCGGTGACGATAATTTTGATAAATTCGACCAAGGCTTCCTTGGTGTAGCTACTGCCCATTTGACTACCTACAGTAATAAATTCAAAGACCAAAACCGCTATTAAAGCTCCAATAGGATCGATTAAAATTCCTTCCCATTTTAATATGGTTGAAAGGTCTTTTTTAATAGGTAAATTTCTTAAGATGGGCGCAATGACGGTAGGCCCCGTCACCACGATTAAGCTAGAAAACAAAAATGAAATTGACCAATTTAACCCAATCACATAATGTGCAGCTATTCCACCTGTAACTAAGGTTATAAAGGCACCTAGCGTGATAAGTTTATAAATAATTGGTCCTACATTTTTAAGTTCCTCCTTTTTTAACGTAAGCCCGCCTTCAAATAGAATTAGACTGATGGCTAAGGAAACAAAATTAAACAAACGCTCGCCAGGAAATAACCCGTGCGTACCATTCCAAACCGGCTCTATCCATTTACTTCCATCTTCAGTTAGGTAGGTTGAGAAAGGACCCACAAACAGACCTATTAAAATTAGAGGTAAAATCGCAGGAATTTCTAATTTCCATGCAGCCCATTGAGCCAGGATTCCTAAAATAATGATACCTGATAATTCTAACATAGGTTTTATTTAGGTCGGGAAGATAATATTTTTTTGAGCTTTATACTTTTCTTGGATGATGAAAAAAATATTTCAATGCATTTTTTGTAGAAGATCTTCTGTAAAATTTTGGTCGTCAGGACTAATGATATATTTCTGTCCATTTTTCAACTCGATCAACACTCGATTTTTGTTTTGTGTTACGTACCAATTCATTGTTCCGTATTTACGATTGTAGAATTTACCAAAGTAACCAAATAATCCGCCAACCCCAAAAGTTCTTATTGTCCCGGAAAGATCTGATTTAGACAAATGTTTAAGTTCATTAATATCGTTTATTTTTAATTCGACTGGTTTAATTCTTCTTTGGATAATTAAGGTATAATCTGTAATGGTATAACTTATTGGGTGCCATAAATAGCTAAAAACTATAACGGCACATAGTATCAAAAACACCACAATGAGCCCTTCCGAATCTTTGATAGAATTGTTCTGTGTATGGATCATAATTCTGTATAAAATCCACAATACAATTCCAACAATTGCAGAAGTAATCAATTTTCCGGTAAGATCTAAAGAAGCTTTATAATCGGTTCTCATTAGTTTAGGATAATTTGTGTTCCTTTGGCTGAGATATTACTTTGATTATCTAAGAAAAAATCAATTTTCCCAAGATTAATACCCCATTTACCTACTTGATTTACAAGCACATTCTTATCGTCTAAATTTTTCACAAGCGTTGGTTTAGGTAGGAAAGTATGGGTGTGACCTCCTATAATAAGATCTATGTCTTTTGTTTGTTTCGCTAAATTTAAATCGGATATTTTATCCGGATCAGATTTGTAATAATATCCGAGATGGGAAAGACAAATAATTAATTCACAACGTTCCCTGTTTTTGAGTATTTCAACCATTTCCATGCTAATTTCAACAGGATCAAGATATTGAGTTTCTTTAAATAGGTTTTTAGTTACGAGTCCGTCAAGTTCAATACCCAAACCAAAAACACCGACCCTGACACCATTTAATTCAAATACTTTATAGGGTTTGGTTTTTGTATCCAATACCGTGTTTTTAAAGTCATAATTACTGATGATAAAATCAAACGTTGCATTGGGTAGTTGCATATTGAGACCATCTATACCATTGTCAAAATCGTGATTTCCAATGGTCGATGCATTATAACCCAGTTTACTCATTAATTTAAATTCAACTTCCCCACCATAATAATTGAAAAATGGAGTACCTTGAAAAATGTCTCCTGCGTCCAGTAATAAAGTGTTTTTATTTTCACTCCTTACTTTTTCAATTAAACTTGCGCGTCTCGCGATTCCTCCTAAGTTCGCATATTCAGGATGATCATGGGGGAAGGGCAAAACATGGCTATGTACATCGTTGGTATGCAAAATAGTTATATGCTTCCCATTTGTTGCCATGCAACTTTCAAGTGTTAATGAGCCAAAAGCGGTATAAGCACTTGTCGCAATTGTTTTTTTTATGAAATCTCTTCGAAGCATTATTCAATTATTTTTATTCTGTCATCAATACTTCCGACAATCGTATCTTTTATTTTGATCTGATTTATAATCACATCTCTTATTTTTAAATCTAATTGATAAAGTTGGACAGGATCTTTAAAAAAGGACATATTACCACCGCCTTTTTGGAGATAATCATTTGTTAAAACCAAATAATTTGACTCTTTGGAAAAAGGTTTATCATCGATTAAAATTTTTGTCAATTTATCATTTTCAAAAGTCAAATTTACCCCACTTATTGGATGTGCACTTTTGTGTTCTTCAAAATAATCGAATAGGAATTGTACTTGTTCACCTGTCATTTCGGCAATAACAAGCATGTTCTCAAAAGGCATTAAATTAAAAATGTCTTCTACTATGATGGGTCCTTCGTAAATAGATTGCCTCAATCCTCCATAATTAAATAAGGCGAAATCTATTTTTTTTCCTGTTTTTTTCTGAAATTCAGCTTGTGCATATTCCAAACAAATATCTGCATAAGTATTTCCCAATGAACTCTGTAGGTTCACGATCTTGTTTGTCAATGTTTGGGCATTAAAACCAATTATTTCCTTTACCTCTTTGGTTAGCTTTTCTTGATAGGGATTTATAAACTCCATGACTGAAGTATCTGAATTGATGGTTTGATCAATTCTTATCGTTTCACTTTTGATGGTTTGTACTTGTAATTGCTCCTTTTTGCAGTTTGTAAAAATAGCCATTAGGCTAGATAAAATAAGCAATTGGTAAGCTAAATTATTTATTTTTGTAGGCATCAAATTAAGTGTATTTGTATTGATGAAGAATTTTTTTCATAAAAATATTAAAAAGGATCAACATAGAGAAAGGTCTGGTGCATTTCCTGATGGGAAAATCGAGCATATGTCTGTCATCATGGAAGAATACCAGTTTGAAAATAAAGATACCTTGTTAGATTTGAAAAAAAAAACTGGTCTAAAATTGAAACCCGAGGATATTTTGGTATATAGCCTTCGTAAGAATACCGAACCCCGGAATGATTGTTCTTTTTTTTCAAAACGAGATTTCGGCTTTTTCGGCAAAATTAAAAATCAGGAAGTGATTTCATTTTTATCTAATGATTTTGATTTACTCGTTAATTATTGTAATCCGGATAACGAGGAAGCAAGAATTGTTTTATTAAAAACCAAAGCTAAATTAGTTGCAGGTTTTGATGATAATCAAGTACTTCAGGATTTTAGTTTTAAAATAGATCGTTCTGATTTGTCAGAGTTCAATACAGAATTATCAAAATATTTAAAAAAATTTGAATTGATATAACCATTTTTAAAATGAAAGAATTGTTAGGTACGGGCGTTGCTTTAGTAACACCATTTGACGAAAATTTAAAGATTGATTTTGATTCTTTAACACGTATTGTTGAATATCAAATCGATAATGGAATTGATTATTTGGTTTTGTTGGGAACAACGGCAGAAACACCAACCTTGAGTAAAAAGGAACAAGAAGAGATTATTTCCCATGTTGTCAAAGTTAATAATGGAAGATTACCTTTGGTCTTAGGTCTTGGAGGTAATAACACGCAAAGCTTAGTTTATCAACTGCAAGAAATGGATCTTAACCATTTTTCTGCTATTCTGTCAGTTGCGCCTTATTACAACAGACCAAGTCAAGAAGGTATCTACCAACATTATAAGCATTTGGCTTTATCAAGTCCAATACCTATGATCATGTATAATATTCCATATAGAACTGGTACCAATATGGAACCAGAAACAGTTTTTAGGTTGGCAAATGATTTTAAAAATATCATAGGTTTAAAAGAGGCAGCCGGGTCGTTTGATCAAATTTTGTTACTTCTAAATGGAAAACCAAAAGACTTTATGATTATTTCAGGAGAGGACTCTTTAGCTTTATCCCTTGTTTCGGCAGGTGGCGCAGGAGTTATTTCTGTTTTGGCTCAGGGTATGCCAAAGGAATTTGCGAAAATGATCAAATTGGGAATGAATTATCAAACAAAAGAAGCTTTTGAGAAACTAAGGAGATTATTACCTGCAGTTCAACTTATTTTTAAGGAAGGTAATCCCGCTGGCATCAAAGCTATGCTTTATGAGTTAGAACTTTGCCAGCCTTATGTGCGATTACCTTTGGTAAAAGTGTCCTCGGAATTACAAACAAAAATTAGTAATTTTGTAACAAACTATAATTAAGAAAAAATGTTAAAAGAAAAAATAGAATCGGCATTAAATGAACAGGTTTTAATTGAAGCAGAGTCTTCGCAAATTTATTTGGCAATGGCCTCTTGGGCTGAAGTATTGGGATTTGAAGGCGTTGCTTCTTTTATGTATGCCCATAGTGATGAAGAAAGAATGCACATGTTAAAATTGATTAAATTCATTAATGAAAGGGGTGGACATGCAAAAGTACCTGCATTAGGTGCTCCACCGGTTAAATTCGGTTCATTCAAAGAAATGTTTCAAAATCTTTTCGATCACGAAGTAAAAGTATCACAATCAATTAATGATTTAGTTGATATTACCTTAACTGAAAAGGATTATGCAACGCATAATTTTTTACAGTGGTATGTTAGTGAGCAAATTGAGGAAGAAGCTTTAGCACGTCATATCTTGGATAAGATAAATTTGATAGGTGATGATAAGGGTGGATTATATCTTTTTGATAACGATATAAAATTACTGATAACCCAAGCTCCAACTGGCGTGTAAATTATTCATTTTCAGTTTGTTTTATTTAAATTCAAGTCTTAGCTGAGACTTGAAAATAATTTTTCTATTTCCGTTTTAATGTTTTACTTTTGCGCCATGCAGAAATTGTATAAAGGATGGTATGCTTTGGTATTCAGTTTCACGATTTTATCGTGTAGTGAATATAACAAAGTATTGAACAAAGGAGATAATTCCGATAAGTACAAAATGGCAGAGGAGATGTACGATGCCGGTGAGTACAAAAAATCTATTCCTCTTTTCGAGAAATTGGTAGGACCTTATGGAGGTAAACCACAATTAGAAAGAATACAGTATATGTTAGCTGATGCATATTACCAAACCGGTAATTATGAACTCTCATCCTATTATTTTGGAAAATTCATCGCTAATTACCCGACTAGCTCAAAAGTAGAAGAGGCGGCTTACTTGAGTGCGCACAGTTATTATTTGGCTGCTCCGAAATATAGCAGAGATCAAACAGATACGAATAAGGCCTTAGAAGCGTTTCAAACCTATATAACCAATTATCCTGATTCTGATCGAGTTGCTGATGCAAATAAGTTTTATCAAGATTTAAATGAAAGGTTAGAAAAAAAAGATTTTGAAATTGCACACCAATATTACCATACAGAACATTATAACGCTGCGATGACTGCCTTTGATATCTTTAACGAAGAGCATTTAGGATCTTCTTATAAAGAAGAAGCAATGTATTTTAGATTCAAGGCGGCTTATTCATTGGGAATAAAAAGTGTTCTAAGTAAGAAAGCAGAACGCCTTCAAGAAGCAAAGAATTCTTATGACAAATTCCAAAAGAATTTCCCAAATTCAGATAAACTGAAAGAAATGGATGAGTTGTTGGAAGACGTGAAGAAAGCAGAATTGGAGTTGAATGAACAAATTAGAGCTGTAGAATCGCAGACCAATAGTTAAGATTATTTTTGATATTTAAATATTTAATACCAAATGAGAGATTACAAAAAAACAAATGCCCCAGAAAGTACTATTACTTTTGATAGAGAAAAGGTTCAGGGTGATACAGAAAATATTTATGAAGCCATTGCGGTTATCGCGAGAAGGGCGGATCAAATTAATGCTGAGATCAAGCAAGAACTAATTGAAAAGTTAGATGAGTTTGCTACGCATAACGATAGTCTGGAGGAAGTTTTTGAAAATAAGGAACAAATAGAGGTTTCAAGATTTTACGAAAGGTTACCAAAACCATCTTCAATTGCTATTAAGGAATGGTTAGACGGTGATATTTATTACAGAAACCCATTCAAAGAGGAAAAATAAAATTTATTTTATGTCTGTTTTACATGGAAAGAATGTCCTTCTGGGAATTACTGCCGGAATCGCAGCCTATAAAACAGCATTTTTAGTCAGAGGTCTTATAAAAGCAGGAGCCAATGTACAAGTTGTCATGACTCCTGCTTCTAAAGAATTTGTAACTCCCTTAACTCTTTCTACTCTTTCAAAAAATCCGGTATATTCTACTTTTTATTCGGATGAAGGAGAAAAGGAATGGAACAATCATGTTGATTTAGCGCTATGGGCCGATTATATACTCATTGCTCCGGCCACAGCAAATACTTTATCTAAAATGGTAAAAGGAACCTGCGACAACTTGTTGTTGGCGGTTTATTTATCGGCTAAATCGCCTGTTTATTTTGCTCCGGCGATGGATTTAGATATGTATCGTCATCCTTCTACAAAAGAGAACATTGAAAGACTCCAGCAAATTGGCAACATTTTTATTCCGCCTACAGAAGGAGAACTAGCGAGTGGATTGGTTGGTGAAGGAAGGATGGCCGAGCCCGAAGATATCATTCAATTTATAGAGAATGATATTTTGTCTAAATTACCGCTCAGAAATCAAAAAGTATTGATTACCGCAGGACCTACTTATGAATCTATTGATCCTGTTCGGTTTATTGGAAATTACTCTTCCGGCAAAATGGGTTTCGCCCTAGCCGAAGAAGCCGTATCGTTGGGTGCGGAAGTAATTTTGATTACAGGACCTACATCTCTTGCGACTAAAAGTAATAGGGTAACAAGAATTGATGTCCGCAGTGCAGATGAGATGTACAAGGCTGTCCATCAATTTTATAGGGATGTGGATATTGGTATTTTTGCTGCTGCTGTATCTGATTATAGGCCCGCTACCATATCCGATTTTAAGATCAAAAAGAAAGATGATCAGTTAAATCTTGAACTCGTACCGACCCAAGATATATTAGCCTCAGCAGGTAAATTGAAAGAGAAACAGTTTTTGGTTGGTTTTGCGTTAGAAACGGATAATGAGTTGGAAAACGCCAAAACTAAATTGAAAAATAAAAATTTAGATATGATAGTTCTCAATTCATTACAAGACGAAGGAGCCGGTTTTAGAAAAAACACCAATAAAATTACGATTATTGATAAAAATGAACGAATTTTATTTTTTGAACTCAAAGCAAAGTCTGAGGTAGCCAAGGATATTTTTGATGAAATTATGAAGCAAATTGATGCGTAAATTACTCTTATTTTTTATTTTTTTTTCGCCCCTTTTAATCAAAGCTCAAGAACTTAATTGTGTAGTAACAATTAATGATGCAGAAGTTGGGATATCTAACAGACAGATATTTACCACTTTAAAAAATGCGGTTTACGAGTTCATGAATAATACGAAATGGACGAATATCAATTTTCAGAATCAAGAAAAAATTGATTGTTCATTGGCTATAAATATTCTTGATTATCCAGAACCGGGTTTGTTTAAGGGAACCTTGCAATTGCAGGTGTCTAGACCTGTTTTTAATTCCAATTACAAGACACCGGTGCTCAGCTTTAATGATAATGATATCTCGTTTAATTATCAGGAATACGAACCTCTATTGTTTAATCCGAATAGTTATACTTCAAATTTGGTGTCCATTTTGACTTTCTACGTTTATACAATTTTGGGTTTCCATGCGGATACATTTGCCTTTAAAGGTGGGGAAAATTATTTTAGAGAGGCACAAAATGTTGTCAACCAGGCCCAGCAAGGTGGTGCCAAAGGTTGGAATCAGGCAGATGGAAATTTTACCAGGTTTGTTTTGAACGATAATTTACTTTCTCCCGTCTTTATCAATTTCAGAAAAGCCATGTATGAATATCATTTGTTAGGTTTGGATAGTATGGCAGAACAACCGAAAGAAGCGAAGGAAGTCATTGCGAATTCGGTTATTTCTCTGGAGCAAATCTATAATGACCGACCAAATACTTTTCTTATCAGAGTATTTATGGATACAAAAAGCGATGAAATTGTCGATATTTTTTCTGATGGCAACAGAGTTGATACCAATAAATTAAAGGAGGTTTTGTTAAAAATATTCCCTTCTTTCGAGCCCAAATGGACGCAAATTAAAATTTAGCTTCCATTTAAATATTCTTTTTTACTAAGTTTGTTTACCTGTTAAATCAATACTAATTAAAATTATAAGTGCCTGATGCTAAATAGTTTAACTATAAAAAACTATGCTTTAATACAATCGCTGGAAGTAGATTTTTTTCGGGGAATGAGCGTGATTACTGGTGAAACTGGTGCCGGAAAATCTATCCTTTTAGGGGCATTAGGGTTGGTATTGGGAAAGAGAGCCGATATTAGTGTTGTTTACGACAAAACCCAGAAATGTGTTGTAGAGGCGATCTTCAATGTTAAGGAATATAACCTAAGATTATTTTTCGAGAAAAACGATTTGGATTTTGAAGAAATTACAACAATACGAAGAGAAATTTTACCGAGTGGAAAATCAAGAGCATTTGTAAATGATACTCCAACAAACCTATCAGTTTTAAATGAACTAAGTCAGAAATTAATTGATATTCATTCTCAGCATGAGACGCTTCAATTGGCCGATCAGGTATTTCAATTTGAGGTCATCGATACTATTGGTGTAAATAAAATACTCTTAGATAATTATCAAAAAGGTTTTAGAAAACTAAAAACTTTGAGAAATGAACTAAAGGAGTTACATGATCAAATTGAAAGGGAAAGGGAGAACCAAAACTATAATCAGTTTATGCTGGATGAATTGAATTCGGCTAATTTGAAATCAGGAGAAATCGAACAATTGGAAGATGTTTTGAACAAATTATCTCATGCAGAGGAAATTCAAAACAATTTGATAAATGCGGTAGAATTAGCTGATGATGAACAGATTGGCCTAAATTCGAACTTGAATTTATTTAAATCCTTCCTCGAAAAAAATGCGAAATACGATAAAGGTTACCTGGTTTTTTACGAGCGATTTCAAAGTAGTTTAATTGAATTTCAAGATATTATTGATGAATTGAGAAGCGAAATAGATAGGGTGGAGGCCGATCCGGGTGAATTGCAAAAAACCAATGACAGATTACACTTATTATATGACTTGTTAAAAAAGCATAGGGTTTCGGAAATTGAGGAATTGTTGGAAATAGAAAAAGATTATCAAACAAAAGTTAATTTGACTCAGCGGGCAACAGATTTACTTGAGATAAAAGAAAAGGAAATCAATTCTGCAGAAAAGGAATTGGGGAATATAGCCTCTCAAATTTCGAATAATCGCAAAACAGCTGCTAAACAATTCACAGAGAATTTACACAATAAACTATCGTTTTTAGAAATGAAAAATACTCGGGTAAATATAATTTTCAAGGATTCTCCCATTCTTTTGTCCAATGGGATTGATCAAATGGATTTTTATATATCGAGTGATGCAGGAAAAACTTTTGATCTGGTCAAGAAAATTGCGAGTGGTGGAGAAATGTCTCGAATTATGCTGGCTGTAAAGAACATTTTATCCCAAATATCTCAGCTACCCACAATTATTTTTGATGAAATAGATACGGGCGTATCAGGAGAAGTTTCTAAAAAAGTAGCGCTTGTAATGAATGAAATGAGTAATTATATGCAGGTATTTGCCATTACGCATTTGCCTCAAATTGCCGCCTTTGGTGAACATCATTTTAAGGTGTTTAAAGATATTTCAAAAGAAGGTATAACTTCAAATATCAAAGAATTAAATCAAAGTGAAAGAGTAGAAGAGTTGGCAGAAATGTTAGGTGGTAAAGAATTGACGGCATCCGCTTTGGCCCACGCAAAGGAGTTGTTAAGTATCTAAAGCACTTTCATAAAAAAAATACTAAATTTGTTTGAGAACAAATATTCAGAATTAAATCTAACTTATTAATTATGTACAATTTACTGAAAGGAAAAAGAGGCATCATTTTCGGTGCACTGGATAGCAATTCTATCGCATGGAAAGTAGCCGAAAGGGCTCATGAAGAGGGAGCTATATTTGTTTTGACAAATGCCCCAATTGCGATGAGAATGGGTGAGATTAATGAACTTGCGGCGAAAACGAATTCACAAGTAGTTCCGGCAGACGCCACTTCTATGGAGGATCTTCAAAATTTAGTCGAAAAATCATTAGAAATATTAGGAGGTAAAATCGACTTTGTGTTACACTCAATTGGTATGTCAGTAAATGTTAGAAAAGGAAAGCATTATACAGACCCTAGTTACGACTTTACCACAAAAGGTTGGGACGTTTCGGCCGTTTCTTTTCACAAGGTAATGAATGTATTATATCATAAGAAAGCCATGAATGAATGGGGTTCTATTGTAGCACTTTCTTATATGGCAGCTCAACGCGTTTTTCCGGACTACAATGATATGGCAGATAATAAAGCCTATTTAGAATCTATTGCCAGGAGTTTTGGATATTTCTTTGGAAGAGACTTTAAGGTACGCGTAAATACTATTTCTCAATCTCCAACTAAAACAACTGCAGGATCTGGGGTAAAAGGGTTTAGTGGATTTTTAGCTTATGCTGAAAAAATGTCACCATTAGGAAATGCGACGGCTTTAGAATGCGCTGATTATACCATTTCTTTATTTTCAGATCTCACAAAAAAAGTCACTTTACAAAACCTTTATCACGACGGTGGATTTTCAAATATGGGAATCAGTGACGTGATTATGGATAAATTTAACGAATAGAAAAAGGCTTCCTTGAGAAGCCTTTTTAATAGGGCATGTCTACAAATTTATTTTTTTCATTTATTGTCCCTGTCTATAATAGAAAAGAAGAATTAGGAGAACTTCTGGCTACAATTTCAAATCAAGATTTCAAAGCGCAATTTGAAGTAATTATTGTAGACGATGGCTCCACTGTTGATTCTAAAGACCTAGTAGATTCTTTTACTGATAGGCTTGATTTGTCTTATTACCACAAAGATAATAGCGGGCCCGGAGACAGTAGGAATTACGGCATGAAAAGAGCTAAGGGCAATTATTTTATCATTCTCGATTCTGATTGTTTATTGCCTGAAAATTACTTGACCGTGGTATGTGATACTTTGGAAAAAAGTTATACTGATGCCTTTGGTGCACCAGATACAGCTCACCCTAGTTTTACTCAAATCCAGAAAGCGATCAATTTTTCGATGACATCCTTTATCACTACAGGTGGATTAAGAAATGAAGAATCGAAACATAGAAAGTTTCAATTGCGGAGTTTTAATATGGGCATTTCAAAAACTGTTTTTGAAAAAACAGGAGGTTTCTCAAATCAATATATAGGTGAGGATATAGAGTTGACTATGCGTATATGGAATATGGGTTTTACAACTCAGTTTATCCCAAAGGCCTTTGTATATCATAAAAGAAGAACGAATTTTAAACTGTTTTTTAAACAAACCAATAATTTTGGAGCAGCTAGGCCTATTCTCAATGAGATTTATCCTAGATCAAAGAAAATAAGTTATTGGTTTCCAAGTTTATTCGTTTTGTTTTCAATGAGCTCTATGATTTTGTATTTATTTGGTATTGAGCTTCCTTTACAATTAACTCTAGGGTATTTGCTATTGGTTTTTTTTGACTCCTCTTTTGAGAATAGGAACATTTTGACAGGATTTTTGTCTGTGTTAACTACAATCATCCAATTTTTTGGCTATGGTTTAGGTTTTTTGCGTACGACTTTCAGAAAGAAAGTTCTAGGTCAGGATAATCGAATGGCTTTTCCAAATATGTATGGCAGATGAGTTATGTTATTCACAAAAAATTTAGGTTAAACGAACAACAGATTCGTACAAAAGAAGAACTTTTGACATATGTTGATTGTTTACCAGATGATGTGCAAAGTTTTCTAAGGGATTGGTTTTCTGATCATACGACAATTAAATTAAAAACATCCGGTTCAACGGGTTCTCCTAAATCGATTTTAGTATCCAAAAAGCACATGGTAAATTCTGCCTTAACTACGGGTCAGTTCTTTCATTTACAAGAAGGTACAAAGGCCTTTCATTGTTTACCAACTCGTTACATTGCGGGGAAAATGATGTGGGTTCGTGCATTAATTTTAGGTTGGCATATTGACTTTGAAGAACCACGGGGGAATCTGACAGAAATCATTCAAAAAGAGTATGATTTTGCTGCGATGACTTCTTATCAAGTTGCCAATTCTTTCGAAAAATTAGATCACTTTGAAAAACTTTTAATAGGAGGAGGAGGTATTTCTGAATCTATTCAGATTCGATTAAATAAATTAAAAACAAAATGTTTTTTGAGCTATGGTATGACCGAAACAGTTAGCCATATAGCGATGCAACCCATAAACGAATCTGCAAAAGATTTTTTTAGATCGTCTCAATATGTTTTTCATAACAATGAATTTACCTTAATGCCAGACGTTTATATTTCCCAAGATGAACGGAATTGTGTAGTGATTTACGCTAAAAATATATCAGATAAAGTATTGATAACAAATGATATAGTTGACATAACTTCAGCTTTTACTTTTAAATTGTTGGGGCGATTCGACAACGTAATCAATTCGGGAGGAATTAAATTGATTCCGGAGAATATTGAATTAAAATTGGGTAAGTTGATACAACAACCCTTTTTTGTTACCTCGTTTTCGGATGAAAGCCTTGGTGAACGTTTGGTTCTTTTTGTTCAAGGAGGAGTAAATTTTGAACCTTCCGATTTATCTATTCTCCTCGAGAAAAATGAAATACCGAAAGAGATTATTTCTCTTCCTTTCTTTTCTTATACTGCAACAGATAAAATAAATAGAAAGGATACAGTATCAGTGTTCTTACAAGACCAAAGCAAAAAAAAATCCTCACTTTCGTGAAGATTTTTTCTGTCTTATTAAACCTTTAAGCTTCCTCAATAATTACCCAAGTACCATTGCTAATTAGTGGCAAAGCTTGTTTGAATTTTAAGGATTTCGACTCACCTGTTTTGATATTCTTTATGGTTACTTTTTCATTTCTACCCACTTTACGTTCGGTTCTTACAATTGTTTCGGTAACTTGTTGAGGCTGGGTTTGATTTGTACTCGTTTCTCTTGTTTGACTCTCAAAATCGGCTTTAGAAAGTTGAACTTTTTCTCTTCTCTGTTCCTTCGCCTGAGAAACTTGTTGTGGATTTTGACTTGGTAATTCTCCTTTGAATAAAAAAGAAAGTACCTCTTTGTTTACGCTGTCCAACATTTTTTTGAATAATTCAAAAGCCTCAAACTTGTATATCAAAAGCGGATCTTTTTGTTCGTAAGTCGCATTTTGTACAGATTGCTTTAAATCATCCATCTGACGTAAATGATTCTTCCAAGAATCATCAATGATGGCCAGAGTGACGTTCTTTTCAAAGTCTGTCATCAATTGTTTACCGTTAGATTCGTATGCATCCTTTAAATTGGTAACAATTTGTAACGTTTTTATACCGTCCGTAAAAGGGACCATTATTCTTTCATAACGATCACCTTGTTTTTCATAAACATCTTTAATCACTGGAAAAGCAGCGAGCGCATTCTGCTCAATTCTTTTTTGATAGTGTTCATAAACAAGATCAAACAATTCATCGGTAATTGTTTGATTATCTTTTGATTCAAACTCTTCTCTACTAAATGGGGAAGCTGTCGAAGAAAAACGAATTAATTCAAACTCGAAATTTGAATAATTGTTTGTGGCTTTATTTTCTGAAACAATTAACGCGCAAGTGTCATAAATCATATTTACGATATCAACTTGCAATCGTTCACCGTAGAGCGCATGTTTTCTTCTTTTATATACAACTTCTCTTTGAGCATTCATTATATCATCATATTCCAATAAACGCTTACGGATACCAAAGTTGTTTTCTTCCACTTTCTTTTGAGCCCTTTCAATCGATTTAGAAATCATTGAATGTTGAATGACTTCGCCCTCTTTGAGTCCCATTTTATCCATCATTTTGGCAATTCTTTCAGAACCAAAAAGACGCATTAAATTATCTTCTAAAGAAACATAAAATTGCGAAGTTCCGGGGTCTCCTTGTCTACCAGCTCTACCACGCAACTGACGGTCAACCCTACGAGAATCATGTCTTTCTGTACCAATAATAGCTAGTCCTCCTGCATTTTTAACTTCATTGGTCAATTTGATATCTGTTCCCCGACCAGCCATGTTCGTAGCAATGGTAACTACTCCGGGCTCACCAGCATGAGCTACGATATCCGCTTCTTTTTTATGGAGTTTCGCATTTAATACATTGTGTTCAATTTTTCTTATACTGAGCATTCGAGATAATAACTCTGAAATCTCTACCGAGGTTGTACCTACCAAAACAGGTCTTTTTTGCGCTACCAGACTAGCAATTTCTTCAATAACTGCATTGTATTTTTCTCGTTTCGTTTTATAGATCAAGTCCTCCTTATCATCTCTTAGCAAAGGAACGTTCGTTGGAATTTCCACTACGTCCAATTTGTAAATTTCCCAAAATTCACCAGCTTCGGTCACTGCAGTACCTGTCATACCCGAAAGTTTTCGGTACATCCTAAAATAATTCTGTAATGTTATTGTGGCGTATGTTTGAGTGGCAGCTTCAATTTTAACATTCTCTTTTGCTTCAATTGCCTGGTGAAGTCCATCACTGTATCTTCGGCCTTCCATGATACGACCGGTTTGCTCATCAACAATTTTGATTTGGCCTTCTATTATTACATATTCAACATCTTTTTCAAAAACGGTATATGCCTTTAAGAGTTGGCTTAAGGTGTGGATTCGTTCACTTTTTATACTAAAATCCCGGTAAAGTTCCTCTTTCAGTTTTGCTTTTTCCTCAACACTAATATCAGTGCCGTCAATTTTTGCAATTTCCATTCCAATATCCGGAAGCACGAAGAAATTGTCCTCAGCTTTTTCTCCACCTAAGAATGCAATTCCCTTATCGGTAAGATCAACAGAGTTGTTTTTCTCTTCAATTACAAAATACAATTCCGCGTCAACTTTAGGCATTTCGCGGTTATTATCTTGCATGTAGAAGTTTTCAGTTTTTTGAAGAAGTTGCTTAATTCCTTCCTGGCTCAAAAATTTGATAAGTGCTTTGTTTTTCGGTAAACCTCTATACACACGATAGAGCAACAAACCACCATCTTTGGTATTTCCCTCAGCTATTAATTTTTTAGCATCAGCCAATACACCGGTAAGTAATTTGTTTTGAATACGAACGATTTCATCTACTTTGGGCCTTAACTCATTAAACTCATGACGATCGCCATGCGGTGTTGCACCAGAAATGATTAAAGGAGTTCTTGCATCATCAATTAAAACAGAATCCACTTCGTCAATAATTGCATAATTATGAGGTCTTTGTACGAGATCTTTTGGTGTGTGCGACATATTATCTCTCAAATAATCGAATCCAAACTCATTATTTGTGCCGTAAGTAATATCAGCATTATATGCATTTCTTCGAGCATCAGAATTTGGTTGATGAACATCGATACAATCTATACTCAGACCGTGAAATTCGAAAATGGGTCCCATCCAAGCGGCATCCCTTTTCGCTAAATAATCGTTAACCGTTACTACATGAACGCCTTTTCCCGTTAAAGCATTTAAATAAATAGGTAGGGTTGCTACAAGCGTTTTCCCTTCCCCGGTCATCATTTCGGCAATTTTACCTTGATGCAGTACAGCACCGCCAATTAATTGTACATCGTAATGTACCATGTCCCATACTATTGGTTTACCTGCCGCATCCCAAGAATTACTCCAGATTGCTTTTTCTCCATTCAGTGTAACATAGTCCTTTTTACCCGAAATTTCACGATCGTATGGAGTGGCTATTACGGATAGTTCAGTATTGTTTGCAAAACGCTTGGCTGTTTCTTTGACAACCGCAAAAGCTTCAGCTTGAATTTCTTTAAGTTTGTCCTCAGTAATCTCATAGATCTGATTTTCCAAATCATCTATCTCTTTATAGATTTCTTCTTTTCTATCAATATGAGCAGTTTCGACATCGCATTTAAGCTGTGTAATTTGTGTTTCAAGATCCTTTACAGCATCCTTTATTTTTTGTTTAAAACCCGTTGTTTTAGCTCTAAGGTCGTCTAAACTAAGATTATTCATTTCATCATCATAGGCTCTAACCTCTTGTACTAAAGGATTTAATTGTTTTAAATCCTTTTTTTTCTTTTCGCCAACAAAGGCCTTTAGTATAGAATTTACTAAACTCATAATAAGTAATATATGTTATTTTGTGAGATTTGGAGGGTCAAAATTAAGCAAAAAAAAAGCCTCAATTGAGACTTTTTGCTTTTTTAATATTCATCCTCATTCCAAAGATAATCTTCATCAGAGGGGTAATCTTCCCAAATCTCTTGAATTGTCTCATAAATCTCTCCTTCATCTTCAATGGATTGCAAATTTTCTACTACTTCTAAAGGAGCACCGGTTCTGATAGAATAGTCTATCAACTCATCTTTGGTTGCGGGCCAAGGAGCATCACTTAAATAAGATGCAAGTTCTAAGGTCCAATACATAGTTGTTGTTTTTTTTGCAAAAATAATTTTATTATGCAAACTGTCAAGTTTTTCTGTCTTTTTTTTTGACTTATTTT